>NZ_JBITJK010000066.1:0-32064 GCF_044459945.1 Streptomyces sp. NPDC050164 | reverse complement strand
AGCGTCAGCGAGATGGTGTAGCGGCCGCCCAGCGCGTGCCAGCGGGCCAGGCGGTCCGAGCCGGCCGTCCGCTCCAGCAGGGGAAAGCGGGACATCAGCGCGAGCAGCACCGCGCAGGCGTAACCGGCCAGCAGGCCGGTGACCCGGCCGGCGTTGGTCAGCCATCCGGCGACGCCGACCACCGAGGTGGTGTCGATCCACCACAGGCCCACCACCGCTGCCGCCCCGGCATAGATCAGCAGTTGCGCCACGACCACAACTGTGCGGGGGGAGGGTATGGCGGGCTGAGGGGGACGGGTCCTGGCCCGGCGGCTGTATGCGAATGTGGTGGCCACGGGACTCCTCTGGTCGACTCGCGGTGCCGTGTGGCGGATCGACGCCGTGTCGACGTGGTGATGCGTCGTGTGGTGCGTGTGTGTCGGCCACCTTTCCAGCGGAACTTCTGGAAAGCCTCTGAGCGCTCCCCTTCACTCGCCTTTTCAGAGAGAACTCAGAACGTCTCCCGCTCCATGTGACGGTGCAGTCGGGATACGGCAGCACCTCGATATTCCACCTCTCGGACGGCCGCGGCCCGCACCGAACGTTCGGGCGCGTGCGGGCGACGCAGAGCCAGTGGTGGGAGAGGCGTTATGCGAAGGGAGGTTCCGCGTCGTTGTGGCGTGTGGCGTGGTCGCCGGGAGGTGAGGCCGGTGGTAGCCGCAGGAGGAATGTCGTGCTGCCGGAGCGGCTGGTCAGAGTGATCGTGCCGTGGTGCGCGGTGATGACGGCGTCGACGATGGAGAGGCCCAGGCCCGTGCCGCCCGTCCTGCGTGAGCGACCGGGGTCGGCCCGGGTAAAGCGGTGGAAGATGTCCGCCTGGAAGGCTTCGGGGATGCCCGGGCCATCGTCGCTGACGGCAAGTTCGGTGTGGTCGGTGTGCGCGGTGAGGGACACCGTGACATGGGTGCCCGGCGGGGTGTGGAGGCGGGCGTTGGACAGCAGGTTGGCCAGGACCTGGTGGAGAAGGTGCTCGTCGCCCTGTACGACGACGGGTTTTTCCGGCAGGTCCAGCAGCCAGTGGTGGCGCGTTGACAGGGTGCGGGCGTCGTCCATCGTGTCAAGCGCCAGGCGGGTGAGGTCGACGGGGTCGCGGGCGAGTGGGCGGCCCGCGTCCAGGCGGGCGAGGAGGAGAAGGTCGTCGACCAGGCCGCTCATCCGCTGTGACGTGGCGGCGATGCGCTCCAGGGAGTGCTGTACCTCTTTCGGCAGGGGCCCGGGATGGCGCAGCGCGAGGTCGGTGTGGGCGCGGACGGTGGCGATGGGGGTGCGCAGTTCGTGGCTGGCGTCAGCGGCGAAGTGCCGCAGGCGCTCTTCGCTGGCGTGACGTCGGGCGAGAGCGTCGCCGATGTGGCCGAGCATGCGGTTGAGGGCCGTGGCGACCTGGCCCACCTCGGTGTCCGCGTCGCTGTGGGGGACGGGGGCGGGCATGGCGACCTCTCCGGTGGCCAGTGGCATGTGGGTGACCTCGGTCGCCGTTTTGGCCACGCGTTTTAGGGGTCTGAGGGAGAGCCGCACCCAGGCGGCGCCTGCGGCGGCGGTGGCCGCCATGGCCGCGCCGAAGACGGCGGCCTCCACGATCTCCAGCCGGTGCACGGTGTCCTCGACGGGGCGCAGGGGGAGCCCGGTGACGAGGACGTCGCCGTCGTCCCCGCGGACGGCGACCAGGCGGTACCGGCCGTCCAGGGCGGACAGGTGGACACTGCGGCCGCCGCCGTCCGGTGGCAGCGCGGCCAGGGCGCGCCGGTCGGCCAGTGTCAGGTGAACGGCGGCGTCGGTGTCGTCCTTGACCAGGGCCGCCTGGGTCGCGTGGCCGGCCAGCAGGCGGGCGCCGAATGTCCCCTCGGCCTGTCCGCGGGTGTCGGGGACGTTGTCGGCGTCGGGATGCTTTTCGTGCTCGAGGCTGGCCGCGAACCGGCCGCCGGTGGCGGCGAGCTGCTGGTCGACACGTCCGACAAGGAAGCTCTCCAGGGCGACGACGGTCGCGACGCCGACGACCGCGCAGGCCACCGCCAGCAGCACCACAAGCCCGGCGGTCAGCCGCAGCCGCAGAGACACCGGCCGGCGTGCGCGCCGATCGGCGAGCCGTCGGCGCAGTGCGGCGGGTGGGCGAGGCCCGCGCCCCGTCACGACCGGTCCTGCTTGAGGACGTAGCCCACACCACGCACTGTGTGGATCAGCGGCGCCCGCCCGGCGTCGACCTTCTTGCGCAGGTAGCTGATGTAGAGCTCGACCACGTGGGCCCGGCCCCCGAAGTCGTAGGACCACACGCGGTCGAGGATCTGTTCCTTCGACAGCACCCGGCGCGGGTTGCGCATCAAGAACCGCAGCAGTTCGAACTCGGTGCGGGACAACTCCACGACCCGGCCCGCCCGGGTGACCTCCCGGGCTTCCTCGTCCATCACCAGGTCCCCGATGACGAGCCGCGGCGCTCCGGCTTCGTGCAACATACCTGCCCGGCGCAGGAGCCCCCGCAGCCGGGCCAGCACCTCTTCAAGGCTGAAGGGCTTGGTGACGTAGTCGTCGCCGCCCGCTGTGATCCCCTTGATCCGGTCCTCGACGGCGTCTCGGGCGGTCAGGAAGAGCACGCATACCTGCGGCAGTCGGCGGCGCAGGGCGTGCAGCACCTGGAGGCCGTCGACGTCGGGCAGCATCCAGTCCAGGACGACGGCGTCGGGGCGAAAGCCGTCGGCCGTCTCCAGCGCGGCGGCGCCGTCACCGGCGCTGCGGACCTCCCAGCCCTCGGCGCGCAGCGCCACGCCCAGAACCTCCGTGAGGTCGGGTTCGTCGTCCACCACCAGGACGCGGACGGCTCCGCCGTCGGGCCTGCGTAGCGGAGCAGGAGAGATGTGGTTCGGTGTGGTGCTCATGATGCGTCCAGCATCGCGCCTCGTCGGCGGCCCCGGGCGGGCGGGTACCTCTGAGTTTGTTCTGAATTTCGGGCCTGGCGGACGCTGACTTGCCGCCTCCCAACCCAGCACCCCGCAGTCTGCTGCTGGGACGCCTCGATGCCCACGAGCCGCCTGCAGTACACCCGCCGCAGCGCCGCCCCTGCGGCCGCGTTGATGGGTCTGCCAGGCGCGAGGACCTGGCGGACATGGTCGCCGCCGACACCCCGCTCGGGCCGGAGCAAGCCGACGCCCTCCCCCTCGCCCGCTCACGCAGACGTCCCGCCGTCGGCATGCCGCGGTTCCCCCCGCATCCGGGAGGGACCGCGGCCGCGCGCTGGGGATGTCGGTCAGCGGTGGCGGAGTTCCCCAGCCCAGTTCCGGAGCTGGTCTTCGAGGACCAGGTTGTCGCCGCGGGCCACGGTCTGGAGCAGTTGGGCGCACACGATCGCTTCGGCGACGAGGCCGGCCGGGCTGCCGAGCACGGGGAAGGCGTCGCGGACACGGGCGGCGACGTCCGGCTGGAGCAGCGAGTAGGCGTAGAGCGTGGCGGCGTCGAACCCCTCCGGGGCCTGCCCCCAGCCTTCCCAGTCCAGAAGCCGCAGAGGCGCGGTGAGGTTCGCCCAGTGCAGGTCGGCGTGGACAGTGGTCCAGCAGGCAACGGCGGGGGCCGGGATGCTGACGAACTCGGGGATCGCCCGGTCCATGTACTGCTGACGTACGGCGACACGGTCAGTGACAGTTGCCGACACTTTCTCCAGCGTCTTGGTCAAGTCGGCCCACCAGGAGCCGGGCAGCTGGAGGTCGTGCTGGAGGATCGGGTCGTCGGACAGGAGGGGCTGGTCGACTCGGGCTGACAGCTCCGCCCGGTAGGCGGTGCCGTCGTCGACGGCGTCATGCACGCCCAGGAGCTCGGGCCGGTGCCCGTCGAGGTCGCCGAAGGCGTGCTGTGCGTCCAGGGCGCCGTCCCACAGCTTCCCTGACGCCTTGGCCTCCGGGGCGGACACCAGCCGCAGCCACGCCGGGGCGCCGGCGGCGGTGCGGGCCGGGGCGCCCAGGGTGCGCCCGGCCCACCCCCAGAACTCGCCGCCCGGCTCGGTCTGGACGTCCAGGGCCTTCGCGGCGCGGGCGTGGTGGGTGCGCATGCGCTGTTCGGTGTCCGGGTCAGGGGGAGGCGAGTACATGAGCGATCTCCCGCAACTTGGCGGCGGTCAGGGAGGGTTGGGCGACGGCGTCGGCCGCGTCCCTCCAGTGTGGCGTACTGGAGGCCGCGATGAGGACGTCCGTCACTCCTGGGCATGACGCGACGGTGAGGAGGCACGCCTGTGCTGGGGTCAGGCCGGGCCGGATGAGGTCGGCGAGCTCCTGGCCGACCATGCCGGGGAGCTCGCCGCCGTGCAGCGGAGCTGAGGCCATCACCCGCAGGCCCACGCCCACGGCGGCCGGGAGCGGACCCCGGCCGTCCAGGGCCTGGACGATCGGCGTCATCATCACCAGGCTGACCGGCAGCTGGACCGCGACCACCGAGCACCACCACGAGCGCGCCGTACGCGACTTGTGGGACGCCCTGGCCGCCTGAACCCGAGACCACACGCCGAGGGACCGCTGTGCGTGGCACGTCCTGGATGCAGAGGCGCTATCGGTCGCCCTGGTGCGGAAGCTCCCAGCCGTCGGGAGTCGGATGCTGGGACGGGACGACGGTGGTCGTGGCCGCCAGGACGTTGCCGTCTTGGTCGTCCTGAATGCCCTGGTACACCACAACTGGAAGCATGGCGTACCTGGGCAGGCCGAGAGCTTCCAGTTCATCCGCAGTCGCGCCGCGTGCTGTGATCTGTCGTTCGACGCGCATGCATCCGGGAATCACTGGTGCCGGGGAGTCCTCTCCTCCGCGACTGATGGCGGGGTTGATGCGGGGCTCCTGTGCGGTCACCGGGGTCTCCTGGGCTGAGGACATGGCGGGCGATCCGAGCCGCCCGGCCTCTGGCCACTACATCGACCGTGCCGAAGGCCGCGGTCACCGCCTCGACGTCCATGTCGTCGATCCCGTCGAACACGAGAGAGTCCCAGAACGATGCGTCGGTCTGCATGACCAGCACCGTCACCGGCCACAGCCGACCACGATGGAGACAGTCGCAGACCTGACGGGGCGTCACTGTCGCATGTCAACGGCGGGGCGTACGCGGTCTCACGCGAACCCCAACCCTCGCAATCGAACACCACGGTGACCCTCCGCGACCGCTCCCCAAGATCTGTGCCAGAACCGAGTTTTGACGGCATCGCCGTGCCATCGCTGCGTCGTGTGATCAATTCGCTGCGCCTTGGCAAGCAGCGTCCGTAGGGTGCCCGCATGATGGATGAGAGTGAGCGGGCCGTGCAGGCGGCCATCGACGGGGAGATGGAGCTTCTCGATCCCGATGTGCGTGCTTCCCCGGCCCGCGTCCTGGAGCTCTTGGACCCGGAGTTCACCGAGATTGGGGCTTCCGGACGCCGGTGGGATGTGGAGTCGATCCTCACGGTGACGAGCGGCGGCTCGGTGGCCCCGGAGTCTTCGGTCAAGGTCAGTGAAATGTCCGGAAACGTCCTCGCTCCGGGCATCGTTCATTTGACGTACTTCGCAGACAACCAGGGCCGTCGGGCATGGCGGAGCTCTTTGTGGCGTCTGACGGCGTCGGGCTGGCGGATGTACTTCCACCAGGCCACTTTGACCGGATGAGCGGGTGGGACCGCCGCCCGCAAGGGCGCGGCGGCCGCCCAGCCGAATCGGGCGGCTTCAGCTGGCTGGCGCTTCCGCTCGCGCGGGGGTGCCCAGAGCGCCCGCGCCGGGCGCGTGTGGCTCAGTTACCGTACAGCCAGCTGCCGTACTCGGCGCCGTCCACGAGGAAGTGCAGACAGAAGGCGCCGGGGAACAGCACCAGGGCCAGCACCCCGACCCGTAGCAGGACCGGGGCTGCGACCGTGATGGGCCCGGCCTGGCCCGTGACGGTATGCCAGTCGCGGCAGCGCCGGATGTCGCCCCCGCAGGTCCACCAGAAGAAGAGCCCGAGGAGGATCCCCACCACGGCTGTGAAGGCGGCGAACAATCCGACGACGCCGAGAAACGTCCTCCGGGCACCGAAGAACAGGGAGGCCACCCCGAACAGGGGCACGGCGGCCAGCCCGTACAAGGCCCCACGCGCCGCCACGTCCCGGATCCGGAGCAGAGGTCGGATAACCGCGTCCTCGGTGCGCATACTCGGCACCGTAACCCAGCCGCGCCGCCGGGATCACACCGCCTCCGGGCAGCCCTCGGCTTGAGCTTCGAGTTGCGCGCAGCCCGACAATGAAGGGCCCGTACAGGCAGGGTCGTTCCGGGCCTCGATCTGCGCCGGTACTTCGCGTCTCACCACTCGCCGCGGCCCAGGAGCATCGTGTGGAGGCAGGTGGCGCCGGTGGCCGGGCCTCCACCGCCGCAGGCAACGTACCTTTACGTCTTTCGAACGGGTGAAGGTCTTCATCTCTGCGCAACCACCGGACCCGGGTGCGTGTCCTGCACAGGCGACACCACCCGCCTCAACCATGGGAAGCCCGCTCTTGCGCAAGAACCTCGTCACGGCTGCCGCTGTTGCCGCCGGCGCGCTGACCGCTTCGCGCAGGTATTCGAAGGTCAGGGAGTCTTCGACGGTCTTGCTCAGAACGACGTTCTTGATCCGTACTCCCCTTCTGATGCATCGCAGGTCCAGGGGCCTCGAGTGCTGGATGTTCACGGGGGTCAGGGCGGTGTAGGGCTCGGCCGAGAGGATCTCCTCGCGGGCGAAGAAGGCCAAGGCGTCGATCCTGCTGCGGATGGAGTCCAGGTTCTCGATCTTCTCCACGACCGGCGCCGGGGCCGGTGCGCATTCCTGTTCGGCGCGGAGCGAGGCGACCAAGTGTCGGGCCTGGGTGACGGCGCGCATTTCGTCATGCAGTTGTCTCAGTCGCAGGTCGGCCAGAATATCCACGACCAGTTCCGGATTCCCGGGCAGATATCCCCCCTCCCGGCCTTCCCCCAGAACGGCCAGTGCGGTGAGCCGTCCCAGCGCCGCCCTGACTTCCTCGGGGCAGACTTCCAAAGGCCGACACCAATCCGGACGACCCCGCGCCGGAGATCATCATCGACACCATCCCGGATAAAGCCTGATCCGCCCGCGGAGCCATCGCGCGTCTACGGCTCCACCACGGCACCAGGTGCGTCGGCGTGGGCGCATAGCGTGCCATGCCGCACATGATGGGCATCTGCGTTCCTCCCGGCCGCGGCCCTGGCCCGTGACATCCGGACAGGCTCGCCCACCCCGGCTCATGGGACGCAGCCACTGTGGCCGACCGCTCCTCGCGGACCGGCGGGCGTCTAATGATCTGCGTGCTGCCCGTGCGAGGGCTCGGGCTGCCGTATCCACGCGGCCAGTAGCCGAAGCGCCTCTTCGGAGCTGGAGCCTGCCTCGGCCGTGTAGACACTCAGCCGCTGGTCCGGGTCGGCAGGCAGGGTGAGGGACTCGTAATTGAGGGTGAGCGGGCCGACGATCGGGTGGTGGAAGTGTTTGCTGCCATGCGTGTGCCGATACACGTTCTGGTCGGCCCACCAGCGGCGGAAGTCCTCATCCGCGATCGAGAGTTGGCCGACGAGTTCGGCCAGCAGTGGATCGTGGGGATGACGTCCGGCGTCGCGCCGGAGCGAGGCGACAATGTCCTGGGCGTGGGTGTCCCAGTGGGTATACAGCGAGCGGGCGGTCTCGTCACAGAACATGAACCGCACCAGGTTCCGCTCGCGGTGCGGCAGCGCGTCGAAGTCGGTGAGCAGCGCACGTGCCATCTGGTTGGACGCAAGTACGTCCAGTCGCCGCCCCAGCACAAGGGCGGGGGTGTGCTCGAGGATCCGGAGCAGGTCGCGCAGCCCCTGGCGGACCGGCTGCGGCCGCGTCACCGTGCGGCGGGGCCTGCCTGCGGCGGGCTTGGCGAGCTGGAACAGATGGGTGCGTTCGACGGGATCGAGGCGTAGCGCGCGGGAGATGGCGTCCAGCACGGTCTCGGAGACGTTCAGTCGGCGTCCGCGTTCCAGGCGTACGTAGTAGTCGACGCTCACGCCCGCCAGTTGCGCGATCTCTTCGCGGCGCAGTCCTGGCACTCGCCGAGAGCCGCCGTCGTCGGGCAGGCCCGCCTGGCGCGGGGTGATCCGTGCCCGCCGAGAGCGGAGGAACTCACCGAGAGCTGTGTTGCGGTCCATGCCGTTCACGATAGGGCCCAAGACCGTCCCGACGGCCCGCGAAAAGGGGGACTGGCAGTCCCCCGGTCCGGCTGTCCCCGGGGTGAAGCGGACCCCCTGGAAGTCGATCAGCAGCCGATTCCGGTGCTGAAGTGGAACGTGTCGAGGCCGACCGGGGCCTAACCGCCCCGGTCGGCCTCTGTTCGCATCGCACGAAGGGAACTCCTGTGTCGGACACCAAGACATTCCTGATCACCGGCGTCAGCACCGGCCTGGGCCGCGCACTCGCGCGCGCGGCGTTGGCCGCGGGCCACCGGGTGGTGGGCACGGTGCGCACGCCCGCCGACGCACGGGCCTTTGAGGCGCTCGCCGGCGACGCGCACGCCCGCATCCTGGACGTGACCGACCATGACGCTGTGGACACGGTCGTGGACGAGACCGAGCGCGACCTGGGCCCGGTCGACGTACTCGTCGCCAACGCCGGATACGGCCATGATGGCCTCTTCGAGGAGTCGTCGATGGATGACCTTCGCCGTCAGTTCGAGGTGAACGTCTACGGAACCGTGGCGGTGATCAAGGCCGTGCTGCCGCACATGCGGGAGCGCCGTTCGGGCCACATAATCGCCGTCACCTCGATGGGCGGGCTGATCACCATGCCGGGTCTCAGCTTCTACCACGGCAGCAAGTTCGCGGTGGAGGGCATCCTCGAAACGCTCGGCAAGGAGGTCGCCGGTTTCGGCATCCGTGTCACCGCCGTCGAGCCGGGTAGTTTCCGGACCGACTGGGCCGGCCGCTCGATGATCCGCGCACCCCGTGTGATCGCTGACTACGACGAGCTGTTCGAGCCGCTGCGCGCCCGGCGCATCCACGGCAGCGGGCACCAGCCGGGCGACCCGGACAAGGCCGCGGCTGCGGTGCTGCGAATCGTGGCGGCCGACCAGCCGCCGACGCGCCTGCTGCTCGGCACCGACGCGCTTCAGCTCGTTCAGGCCGGACGCGACGCCTTCGAGCGCGACATGCTGGCATGGGCCGAGCTGTCAGCCTCCACCGACTTCGACGACGTCAACCGGTCCGCCTAACGTCACTCGCTGTCGGGCCCCCAGCGCGGGGCCTCGACGGCGGCCGTCATCACCAAGCTGGCCCGCTCTTGATCCACCACAGCCGGACCTGCTCGTAGCCGTTCACGCCACCCAGCGCCTCCTGGTAACCGGGTGTAGGTTAAAACTCAAGCTCATCGAGGTCGCCGTCAGCGTTGAAGGTGCGGAAGAAGGAGCCATCGGGGCGCACGACGTAACGCCAGGCGGAGGACTGTGACATGCGGGTTCCCTTTCGGGGTGGAGCGTGACGCGAACGGCCACGATCCGCCCGCCTGCTCGCCAGCGTCAAGCGGGCTAGCGTCCTGCCAGCCGACTCGTCGACTCATCGGCCGTCCAGGTGAGCCTGCGCCCCGGCTCGGTGGTCCGGGCGTCTGGGGGCTTTAGCGTGCGGCCATGGAACGCACCCCGATGCCCGAGCCGCTGCGGCAGGCAGTTCACCAGCTCGTCTCTGAAGCAGTCATGAACTGCCAGGAGGTTCTGCGCTACACCGAGCCCGATGTGTCACACGACTGGAAGCGGATGACGCTGTACCGGGGCACGGACGCGGCGGACACGCTGGACATGACATCCATGCTGGTCGCCGCGTACTGCCAGCGCACCGGCATGGCCATGGACACGCTCGCGTCGTACCTCCAGACCCGGCAACAGCGCAGCCGGGCGGCCGGACCGAGGGACTCGGACCGGCACGAACTCGCCGGGATGCTCGGCGGACCGCTTCCCCCCGAGAACGATGACAACGCCCGGCTGTGGTTCTCATGGGGCCAGGGGTATGCGGAAGGAGGGCTGATGTCGACGGCCGATGAACAGCGGCTGTTCACCGAGGCCTGCTTGCACGGACTGCGCGCGCGCCTGTGTGACGACGTCGACGCCCTGGACAGTTACCTGCCGCCGCACCTCGCGCAGCTCGCGCGGAAGGTCGCCGAAGTGCTGGTGGAACCGCAGCCGGCCACCGCGTGACACGTGACGCTCGCTGTCGTTGAGCAGCACGACTCCATATGCCGGGCCCCGAGGATGTCTTCTCCCCCGGGGCCCGTGGTGTAGCGGGATCAGGTCAAACCGGAGGCTTCGATCCGCTCGTCGAGGACCAGGGTGTGGCCGGGCTTGCTGGCAGATCCTGGTTCCAGGTCTTCGAGCCATCGGCTGATGCGGGCGTGGAGCGGGCCGCAGGCGGAGCGGTTCGGGTCGAGGTCCATGAGGGTCTTGTAGGGATTCCGGCTGTAGGCCCCATCCCAGAGTCTTTCGAGGATGGCGACCAGGTTGTCGCCGGAGACTTCGACAGTCTGCATCCCGTTTTCGTGCTTGGTGATGCGCCCGGGAGTGAGGTTGGGATTCTTGGTGAAGGCCACATCCTTCTTCGTGGGGCCGGGCACGTCCGAGCCATCTTGGGCAACGCTGGTGAGCCACTCCGGCGACCACGTGCCGAAGGCCCGCCGGGCAAGGAACGTCCAGGTGTCCTCGTGGCAGGTCAGAGACACGTCCGAGATGGTCGCGGCCGTTCGCAGCACGCCCAGGTGTGCTCGGTAGAGATAGCGGTACGTCTCGTCCGCGCGAGCCTTCTCCTCCGCTGTGCGCTCTTCCTCTTCCGCCTTCTTTTCCAGCTCCGCTGCCTCCCTCGCCTTGGCCTCTTCCCGGTCTTCCTCTCTCCAGCGCTTCTCCTGCTCCCACCGCTCGGCCGCGATGGCCCTCTTCTGCTCCTGGTTCGCCTTCCACTGCTCCACCAGAACCTTGAACACCCGCAACCCTCCTACGCGTTGTGACATTCGATGATCCCGTCTGGCGTCCTCTTGGCGGTGCTGGTTGAGGAAAGCCCCCAGGTGGGTTCCGGCCACATCAACGACAGATAGCCGATCGCCCTACGCCGCCACTCGAAGAGCGCGCTATCCACCGCGATCTCGACAGGGACGTCGTCGGCCCGGGAACAGGTCCCGCTCCGGCAGCCGGGACGGACCTGCCTGTGCCCGGCCCGGGCCGGGGTGTTGCCCGCGTCAGGTGGCGCATGGCGGCTTGGTCGGGATGGGGGTGAGGTCACGAACGTGGCGGATGAGCAGTGTCTTGGGGAAGGGGATGACGCCGAGGTCGGGATGGTGACGCTCGACGATGTAGTCGGCGACGCAGCTGGTGAAGTCCTCGGTGAGGACGGGCGCGGCAGTTCGGTCGCCAAGCAGTTCATCCGGCGTGAAGCGGTGCAGGGCTAGCTGGCGGCCCCAGTGCTCAGCGTCATGGAACTCGCCGCACTGAGAGTGGTCGAGGAAGAGGCAGTACTCGGCGGCGTCATCCCCGGCCCCGGCGGCGAACTGCCACCAGAACCGTGCCCCATCAGCGTCGCCGCACAAGTGCAGCAGGCAGCCGAAGGTTCGGGCGCCGGCCTCGTGGGCGAAGTGGTCGTCGATGAAGTCCGCGAGGTCGCGCTCCGCCGTCGGTGACAGCAGCAGGAGCAGGCTGACGGCCTGCAGGTCCCCCAAGGCGCGGTCAATGTCCGCTGTGCTCGCGCCGGGAGGGGTCCAGGCCGGCGGATGCGTCATGAGCGTGATGATCTCTGGAGCGCTTCGGCTCTCGCCGCCGTGGAAGGGGCAGGTGCGCCCGTTCCGATCGAGTTGTCCTCGCCGCGGGCGGTCAAGGTGAGTCCGGTGCGTTCTCCGCACTCCAGGCAGATCACCGGCATCCGGGAGAAGAAGTCGGCGCTGCGGAGGATGTAGTCCGCCGTACCGGCGGTCCGCACCTCGTACTCAACCGCGTCCGTGTCCATCTGCGCCCGTCCTGCGACCAGTTGGTCCCGCCATCCTCTCGGTTGCGCACCGATCTACGCCACTCCCCTGTCCGGTGCCGGTCGGGGAGTGGCGGCCGGACGTCGGCCGCAGCTGGCTGCCTACTGTGGGGACGTGACGACGTCTTCCGATGACGCTGCCGGGTCTCAGCCGGTGCCCGTGCGGGTCGTGCTGCCCGCCGACCCCGTGCTGAGGACCGAACCGCAGGAGGTCATCGCGCGGCTGTGGAAGCGGCGCCAGACGGAGACGGGCTGGTTCTACCTCGTAGGGCTGCCGTCGTACCGAGTCCGTGAAAACAGGATGAATTGCACTGGCTGCAACATCCCGCAGGTCGATCAAACTCTTATTACTACTGGCCGAGCGCGGTGAGGCCGGTTTCGCCAAGAGTTCACTCTTGGCGGTGACCTGGCGGGCAAGAGGTCGCCGCAACAATGTTGCGTTAGCTACAACAGCTTGGTGGTTACCGAAGCCCCGGGGTCAGCACGGCTCGTTCTGGCCCGAAACGTGGTTCACCTCGACCCGGCATCAGCGGTGTTCGAGGGAATGAAGGAAGGCTGGGCTCGTCAGCAGGCGGCTCGTTTCCTGAAGGCCAAGACGATCGACCCGCGGCTGCGTCTGGTGGAGCGCTTGGAGGAGTTCACCGGCCTGTATCCGTGGCAGTGGACGCCAGCGGAGGGCGAGGCCTTCGTCGCGCACCTGCGCAGTGGGGCGGAGCCAATCCGAATGTCCACGGCACGCACGTACGAGGTGGTGATCGCACTCTTCCTGGAGTACCTGCTCGACAGGCGATACGGCTGGGTCGAGACCTGCCTGGAGAGGTTCGGGCAGACTCCGCAGGAGGTCTTCCACGAGGGCAACTCGGTGCTGCACACCGTGGAGTACGAGGCGGACCCGCGTCGGCGCCCGCTGGACTACGACGAGGTCCAGGCGCTGTTCGATGCGGCCGACGCACGCCCGACCAAGGTACGAGGGCCGGGCCGCAAGGGTGCCCTGACCGCGCTGCGGGACGCAGCGGTGCTGAAGACGATCTACGCCTTCGGCACCCGGCGCACCGAGTCGTCCCGGGTCGACCTGGTGGATCTGCGGCGCAATCGGAAAGCTCCGCAGTTCGGAGCGTACGGCAGCATGATGGTGCGTTTCGGGAAGTCCTCGAAGGGCTCACCGCCCAAGCGACGCACCGTCCTGACCGTCCCGGAGATGGACTGGGCGGTCGATGTCCTCAACGAGTGGATCACCGAGATCCGGCCGCACTTCTCACCGGGCCGGCACCCGGCGCTCTGGGTGACCGAACGAGTCGGACGGCTTTCGCCCCGCTCGATCAAGGAAGCCTTCGTCGCCGCCCGCCAGGACGCGGGCCTGGACGAAGACCTCGACCTGCACTGCCTGCGCCACAGCTACATCACCCACCTGACCGAGTTCGGCTATCCGGCCCGGTTCGTACAGGAACAGGTTGGTCACTCCCACGCGGCCACCACGGCCATCTACATGGGTGTCTCGAACGAGTACCGCAATCAGTTGCTGGAGGCTTCCATGAGGGACCGCCTGGGCGCCGACTGGAGTGTGACGGTGTGATCAGGAAAATGGGCTACCAGTGGAAGCTGCGCCAGCTCATGGCCGAACAGGGCATGTTCCAGACCTCGGACCTGGTCCCGCTGCTCGCCGAGCGCGGCGTCACGCTGTCGCGCGAACACGTCTACCGGTTGGTCACGCAGCCGCCGCAGCGGCTGAGCATGGACACCCTCGTCGCCTTGTGCGACATCCTGAACTGCACGCCGAACGACCTGATCGAGCCGGAAGTCGTCAACGCGCAGGTCCGCAAAAGCGCCGACGGGACGCCGGGCCCGGCCCCGGCGCCGCGGCGCACTGTCATCCGTCGGCCCGGACAGTCGTGAGCTACCGCACCCCGCGGCAGCGGGAAGCCCAGAAGCAGTTGGAGAGCATCCGCGCGTGGGTTCTGGACCACCTGTGTGCGGCTGTCGGGCCAGGGTTGACGGTCCGGGCCGTGCAGGTCGCCATCGAGCAGGCGAAGGGGTGGGGGCCCATGCCGGTTCGGGAGCTCGCCCGGTATCTGGAGCAGACGCCGGACGCCTTGACCGTCCCGGTGGTTACCGGCCCGCTGAGTGTGGTCCGGCTGCGGTACTTGTTGCACGACGCCGGCCACACGGAGAAGGTCACGAAGGTGACGTGCGTCCGCTGTGGGCGCACGGATCCGCTGCCCAGCGAGCGTTCAAATGAAGGGCGTTGTTGCGGCTGGTGCTGGGCCCGGATGCACTTCCGCTCGTGCGGGCGCTGCGGGCGGGTCGACCAGATCGTCACTCGCCGCCAGGACGGGCAGATCTGCCGACGCTGCTACCGCAGCGATCCCCTGGTCGTCGCAGAGTGCGCAAGGTGCCATCGGATGCGGCCTCCGGGGTACAGGCAGGAGGACGGGACGGCTCTGTGCTCCAACTGCGCGCCGAGGACCAAGAGGAAGTGCGTCGGCTGCGGCCGGGTGCGCAAGGTCAACGCACGGACTCCGGCAGGCCCCGTCTGCGGCGCCTGCTACGAGGGGCCGAAACGCCGGTGCGGCGTGTGCGGCGAAGTCCAGGAGATTGCCGTGCGGGCCAGCGACGGGCAGCCAGAGGTCTGCATGCGTTGTTACCGCGGCCCGAAGGGTGAGTGCAGCGTCTGCGGCCGGTGGCGTCACGGCGGACAGGTCGGCCAGCGGGGCGGAGCGTTCCACTGCCGTTCCTGCTGGCCGCGTCCGATCCGCACCTGCGCCCTGTGCGGCCACGACCGGCGCACCAAGACGAACTGGCCCCTCGGGCCGGTCTGCTCGGGCTGCTACCAGACCCGGCGTGCGACGCCAGCGCCCTGCTCCTCATGCGGTGCCCGGCGCATCATGATCGGCCGCGCAGCCGACGGCAGCGAACTCTGCGCCACATGCTGCGGACGCGATGACCCCGGCGCACGATGCAGCAGATGTGATCAGCCCGGTGATCTCTCCGCCGACGGCCGGTGTCCCCGCTGCGTCCTGAGCGAGCGTGTCCGTGATCTGCTCAGCGGGGACAACGGCGCCGTCCCGGACCATCTGCAAGCGATGGCCGACGCCCTGAACAGCGCGGAAAATCCCTACCCCGTGCTGGGCTGGCTGCGCCGCAGCCCCTCCGCCAAAGCCCTCGCCCAGCTCGTCGACCGGGCCGAGCCTGTCACCCACGAACTGCTCGACGCTCTCCCGCAAGGCACCACCACCCGGCACGTACGCTCCCTTCTCGTCATCGCAGGGGTCCTGCCCGAGCGCAATGAACACCTCGCCCGCCTGGAACGATGGGTGACCAGCGAACTCCCCCGGCTTCCTGGCCACCAGGCCACGATCATCCGGCCGTTCGCCGAGTGGCACGTGGTCCGCGACGCCCGCCGCCGCGCTGCCCGCGGCCGCTACACCTACGGTGCCGCCTCCGGTGACATCAAGGACATCCAGGCCGCCATCAGGTTCCTGACCTGGCTCGACGAACGCCAACAGGAACTGGGTTCCTTGAACCAAAGCGAGTTCGACCTCTGGCTCACCATCCACCCGACCCAGCACGTCGTGATCGGTTCCTTCATCCGCTGGGCCACGGCCCGGCGCCTGACCGGCCCACTCGAACTGCCCAGGCGGGGCCGCCCGTTCGCCATGAACTTCCAAACGGCCGACGAGTACGACAAGCAGCTACGGCACGCTGCCCCGCGAGGTGCACATCATCGGCGCCCTGGTCCGGCTCTACGCCCTACCTGTCACCAAAATCATCGACATCACCACAGACCGGTTCCACCAGGACGACACCGGCTCCTACCTCACCATCGACCGGCACCCCGTGCTGCTCCCGCCCACGCTGGGCCGGCTCATCAAAGACCAGATCGCCCAGCCCCGCACCACCACCCGGATGCGCCGCGCTCTCGACGAAGCCTCCCCCTACCTGCTGCCCGGGAAATTCCCCCACCGCCCCCGTAACCCCCACGGGGTGGGCAACCTGCTCAGACAGCACGGCCTACCAGTCCTCAGCGCCAGGAACACCGCCATGATCGAGGCCGTCACCACGCTGCCGCCCATCGTCATCGCCGACCTGTTCGGCCTGCACCCCTCCACCGCGGAGACATGGGCCAAATACGCCAACGACAGCTGGACCCACTACCTCGCCGCCCGTGGTCAGCCGGCTGAGTCAGTCTTCTCCTCACGGGCGTGCGGCCCGGTGGCCGAAGTACCGGTCCAGCTGGCAAGAAGGCCCAAGGCTTCGGCGGAAGGGGACGCGGGTTCCGGGGTGTAGATGGTGAGGGTCTGTTCGGGGTCGCCTTCGACGGCCAGGACCACGTAGTCGAGGGTGAGGTCACCGACGAGCGGGTGGTGGAGGCGTTTGGTGCCGCTGGTGTGAGCGATCACGTCATGGTCGGCCCACATGCGGCGGAAAGCGTCGCTGTGCAGGGACAGCTCCCCGATCAGCTCGGTGAGCTGCGGGTCGTCGGGGTGACGTCCGGCGTACAGACGCAGCATGGCCAGGCAGTCGCCGGCGACCCGTTCCCAATCGGCGTACAGCGTGCGAGCGGCCTCGTCGAGGAAGACGAAGCGGGCGAAGTTGCGCTCGCGGCGGGGCCGGGCTTCGAAGTCGGTGTAGAGGGCGTGGGCCAGCCGGTTGGCGGCCAGGACGTCCGTGCGTCGCCCTTGGACCACCGCGGGGACGTTGAGAGAGTCCAAGGTCCGGTAGAGAACCGGGTGGACCCGCTGCGGGGCGAGGGGGCGCCGGCGGCGGGCCCGGGTGGCGGTTGGCTGGGCGAGGTCGAAGAGGTGGGCGCGTTCGGTGTCGTCCAGGTGCAGGGCGCGGGCGACGGCTTCCAGGACGGTTTCGGAGACGCCCTGGGTGCGGCCCCGCTCCAGACGGATGTAGTAGTCGACGCTGACGCCGGCGAGCTGGGCGACTTCCTCGCGGCGCAGCCCCGGCACGCGGCGGGCGCCGCCGTGCGGGGCGAGGCCGGCCTGTTCGGGGGTGATCCGGGCCCGGCGGGTGCGCAGGAACTCACGGATCTCGCTGCTGCGGTCCATGGGTCCACCGTACGGCGGCCCCCCGCCCGCCGGGGCCTCGGAAGGGGGTACTGGCAGGCCCCCGGAAGAGCGGTGCCCTTTACGGCGGCCCACGGGGCGTTCGCGGGTGGTTGCCTGGATAGCGGGCCCGGTGCACGGCACTGATCATTCGAGAAGTACGCGCCGTGACGGCCGTCGGCGATCGTCGCTGCCGCTGCCCGCCGTCTGCCCTCACGCCGTACGTCTCAAGAACAGGCCCCCCCATGACTTCGAAACTGACCGGCACCGTCGCACTCGTCACCGGCGCGAGCAGCGGTATCGGTGCCGCCACCGCCCGCCGGCTCGCCGAGCAGGGCGCCTCGGTGGCGCTCGTGGCCCGCCGCAAGGACCGCCTGGAAGCCCTTGCCGCTGAGATCGAGCAGACCGGTGGTACCGCCGCGGTACTGGCAGCGGACATCACCGACCGCCTCCAGGCCGAGGGCGCCGTACAGCAGGTCGTCGACCGGTTCGGACGGCTGGACACCCTGGTCAACAATGCTGGCCTGATGCTCCTGGGCCCCGTCGTCGGCGCGGACGCCGAGGAGTGGGACCGCATGATCGCCATCAACGTCAAGGGCCTGCTCTACACCACCCGCGTCGCCCTGCCGCACCTGCTGAAGGCCGCAGAACAGGATCCGCGCCAGGTCGCCGACATCGTCAACATCGGTTCCTACGCCGGCCGCGTGGCGAGCAAGGGCTTCGGCGTCTACAACGTCGCCAAGTTCGGCGTGCACGCCTTCACCGAGTCCCTGCGCCAGGAAGTCACCCAGCGCCACGTGCGCGTCGGTGTCCTCGAGCCGGGCGCCGTGGAGAGCGAACTGGGCACGCACAACAAGCCCGAAGTCCGTGGCGAACTGATCGACCCCTACTTCGAGGGGACCGAGGTCCTCGCCGCCGAGGACATCGCCGACGGCGTCGCCTACATGGTCACCCGTCCCCGCCACGCCGCCGTCGGCGAGCTGTGGATCATGCCCACCGAACAGGCCTGAGCAGTTCCACAGCCTGGCCTCCCTGGCCGACGTAACCGTCAATCCCCCCAACCCACCGGATGCCGCATGCGGCACCCGAAAAGGAATCCCACATGAGCAAGGTCATTTTCGTCACCGGTGCCGGACGCGGTCTCGGCACGGACATCGTCCGCCAGGCCCTCGCGGCCGGGCACCAGGTCGTCGCCACCGGTCGCCGTTCCGAGGAGGTCGAGAAGACCCTGGGCGGTCCGCAGGACAACCTGCTGGTCACCAAGCTGGATGTGACCAGCCTGGACGACGCGCACGCGGCCGCACAGACCGCCGTCGACCGCTTCGGCCGCATCGACGTCCTGATCAACAACGCCGGGAACTTCTTCGCCGGCTACTTCGAGGAGATCTCCCCGGAGCACATGCGGCAGCAGATCGAGACCAACCTCTTCGGCCCGATGAACGTCACCCGCGCCGTCCTGCCCGTCATGCGCAGGCAGCGCGACGGTCACGTCATCACGATCTCCTCGCTCGCAGGCCAGGTCGGCACGGAGTTCACCTCCGCCTACGCGGCCTCGAAGTTCGCCGTCGAGGGCTGGATGGAAGCCCTGCACCACGACATCAAGCCGTACGGCATCCGCACCACCATCGTCGAGCCCGGCTACTTCCGCACCGAGCTGCTCGTGGACGCCTCCACCACCTGGCCCGAGCCGACCATCGACGACTACGCCGAGCGCACCACCGCCACGGTCGAAGCCTGGAAGAGCATCAACGGGCAGCAGCCCGGCGACCCCGCCAAGCTCGCTCACGCCCTGCTGACCCTCGCGGGCCAGGACCAGCCGCCACTGCGCTTCGTCGCCGGCGCCGACGCCATCGAGGGCGTCACGGCCAAGGCCCAGGAGCTTCTCTCCCAGGTCGAAGCCTCCCGAGAACTGGGCGGCAACCTCGGCCACGACGACGCTGCCTGAGCGTCGGCCGCACCAGCGTCTAACCACTTCCCCGAGCAATGATTAAGGACAGGTGCCATGGAACACGTCACCGAGACTCCCACCATGCAGGCTCCGGCCGAGCGGTTCACCGGCGACGTCTACCTCAACATGATCGAGCCGCCGTTTGAACCGTCCCGCCTGGTCGCCGCCCTGGTCCGCTTCACCCCTGGCGCCCGCACCAACTGGCACTCCCACGGGCGTTGTCACGTTGTTGGGTGTCTGGGTGCCTGATGGTGTACCGGGGTGTGGTGGGGCGGGGTGTCGGCCTTGGGTCAGGCTGTTGCGAGCTGGCCAGCGGTGCCGGTGATGTGGTCCCAGATGGCGAAGCGGACGGTCATCTCGGCTCGGTAGTTGGGAGCGGTCATCAGGTGCCGGTGGGGTCGGAAGTGGGGTGAGATGCCGCTGAACGCGGACAGGAACCGCTGGGCTGCGCCGGTACTGCGGAAGCCTTTCATCGCGCGTTCGCGCTGTCTGGTGGGCTGGTGGCTGTTCTCGGCCCGGTTGTTCAGGCCCTTGTGGCCGCAGTGTTCGACGGAGGGCATGGCCTCGCGGTGAGCGGCGCCGTATGAGCGCAGCTTGTCTGTGACGATCACCGCGGCACCGCGCCTGCCGTCTTGAGGAGTCGGCGGAAGAAGCGCCTGGCCGCGGCCTTGTCCCGGCGGTTCTGCACCAGGATGTCCAGCACCATGCCGTCCTGGTCGACGGCCCGCCAGAGATACTTCTGCGCGCCGTTGATCTTGATGAAGACCTCGTCCAGGTGCCACTTGTCACCAGGCCGGGGCTGGCGGCGGCGCAGCGAATTGGCGTAATTCTGCCCGAACTTCATGCACCAGCGGCGGATGGTCTCGTAGGAGACGATCACGCCGCGCTCAAGCATCAACTCCTCGACCTCACGGAAGCTGAGCGGGAACCGGAAGTACAGCCACACACAGTGGGAGATCACCTCGACCGGGTGCCGGTGACCCCTGTACGACGGCGACGCGCTCCCCACGGACGATCCCCCTCCACCATGTTCAACACGAAGATCATCCCACCCGCTCAGCCAACGTGACAGCGCCCGGCGGCCGGGCCGATGACGTCCGGGCCGTACTTGTCGCGGACGCGGTCGAGGGCGGCTTCGGCCACGAGCCGGGCTTCGCGGGCGTCATCGAGGCTGATCCGCTGGGGGACCTGGCCGACGTCGACGAGGTCCTCGCCCCTGAGCGTGATCCCGGTCAGCCGGCCGCGTTGGAGACCGGCGGCGTCCATCAACTGGTAGGCCACGGCGCGCAGGTCCTCGTCGTGTGCGGAGGGCTCGACCAGGCGGCGGGTCTTCTCCCACTGGCTGCCGCCGGCGAACCTCAGCCCCAGGGTCAGGGCGCGGGCCGCTTGGCCGCGCCGGCGCAGCACCCTGCCGAGGCGGGCCACGAGTGCGAGGAGCGCGGCGCGGACTGCCGCTCCGTCCAGAGCGTGACCGGGGGAAGGATCGGCGTACGGTCACGGACTCGGGCAGGGAGCGGGGGACGACGGGACGTCGGTCGATGCCGCGGGCCCGGTCAGCGGCCAGGCGGCCGGCGCGGCCACCGAGCAGGCGCTGGACGGTGGCGGCCGGGACGGCGGCGAGCAGGCCGACGCTGTGGATGCCGTAGTCGCGCAAGGCGTCGGCCTGGCGGGGTCCGATGCCGTGCAGGGCGTCGACGGGCAGCGGAGAGAGCCATTCGGCGACGTGGTCGGGGTCGATGGCGAGGACGCCGCCGGGTGGATTGATCTGGACGGAGGCGGTGGCCGCGATGGTGATGGCGGGGCCGATGCCGACGCGGACGTCGACTCCGAGGCGGGAGAGCGTCCGTACCCGCAGCATCTCCCCCAGGCGGCGGGCGTCGCTGCCGTGGTAGAGCAGTGCCCAATCACAGAAAGCGAGCACAGCAACTCTCCGTGCCACCCGCCTTCCACTCACACTTGCCTCACCAGGAGTTCCAACTCGCTGACGTGGAATTCGCCGTAGCCCAGTTGCTCGCCCAACGTCCGGTAGCGGGCGTACTGCTGCTCGGTGAGCGGCAGGGCGAGAACCTGCAGGAGCCTGAGGAGCAGCCGGTACCCGAGGTCGGGGTCCACCCGGGTCACAACCTGCTCCATCGCCTCCGCTGCGGCCGGGCCCGGGATTTCGTGCCAGCCAGGGCTGACGGCCCGGTCCGCCAGCAACGGCGTCACGTCGTGGATCTCTTGGAGCACCGGACCAGTGAAGTCAGCCCGGAGAGGCGGCATGACCTGTGGGTAGGACGGGGCGACTTCCCGCAGGCGTTCGCGACATACCTCCATGATCGTCTCGAGCCAGGCCCGTGCATCGATTCCTGCCCGGTCGATGCTGAAACCTCGGTCCGACGCGGCCAGCCACAGAGTGGTGATCGTGTCGGGGGACAGCGGTGACTCCAGCAAGCGGACTGTGTCCTGGAGCAGCAGGGCCGCCGCTGAGCCCGGAGTCTGGGCGGTGTCGTCGTTGGCCGCGGCTCTCCGGACTGTCTCCCTGGCCGTGTGGTCGTGCCAGTGGCCCGCGAACCATGAGGTGAGTTCAGAGAAGCCGAAGTCTCCTGTGGCGTCCCGTCTGGTGGTGTCGATCTGCGGCCACTGCACGTTGAGCCCGTCGTATACCAGCGGTCCGGGGTACCTGAGTCTGGTGTCGAGCACCATGAGGCGGTCGTACTGCTCCTTGGTCACCGGAACGCGGTACGTCTTCAATACACGTAGCAAGAGGCGGAATCCGAGTTCTGCATCGCTTTCCTTGACGATTCCTTCCAGTGCTTCCGGTACGGATTCAGGTAGCGGGGCACCGGAGCCAGCCATCGCATGCGTCAGCTCAAGCGCGGAGGTGCGAATCTCCCGGATTACGGATTCGCACAGCTCTTCCTCGCCGATGGTCGACGGGAAGGATTCCGGCCGATAGCTGTGGGCCTTCCCCCGGGGGTGGGCCGGGTGCAGATCCGCGAGCCGGCGGAGCCACCCACGCATGGTCATTCCCCAGTCGGCTGGATCGAAGCGATGACGCGTGGCCGCCAGCCATGCCGTGCGTATCACCTCCTCGGGAAGCGTGGAGTCCAGCAGGCAAAGCAGGTCGACGCCTAGTTCGACGGCGCCTTCGCCCTCGCAGTCGTCAGCCACCGCCGCGGCAAGGCCCCGTGCCCCTGCTTCATCGACCCTCTCCGCTGAGGCGCTGAGTCTTTCTGTGAGCGCGCTCAAGCCGAAGTCTCCCTCGTAGAGTCCGCTGGGGCGCCTACGAAGCCTTGCCACGATGGGCTCCTTGTCTCTCTAGTGTGTTCCCGCGGTGGGCCCGTCCTGGGACGGGCCCACCGCGGGACGGGGTGCCGGCAAGCGGGCCGGAAATCGAGCCGGCGTTCAGGTCATGGGCCGACTATCCGTCGTTGTCACCTCAGGAGCGCTTTTTCAGCGGGTACGCCGTGTAGACGATGTAGCCGTCGTGACGGTCGTCCTTGCCCGGTAACCTCTTGAGGACCACCCGGACCTCGTTCCCGGCAGCCTCCCAGGAGCCGTCCGTCTTGTACACCTTGCCCAGGGAATCGTAGTTGTCCCATCTTCCTGTGATCGTGAACTCGCTCTTGTTCTTCCACTGGCCCCGATGGTGGATGAAATTGTCCAGCGCCTCGAAGCTCTTGCCCCTCCGCTTGCCGTTGGGGAAGAAGTAATAGGCCAGAACCCGGTCGACCGCCTGCTGGGCGATGTCCCCGTCGGTCCACACGGTGCTGATGGGTTCCAGACCCTTCCGCTCATTCTCGAGGGCGAACCTCCTGGCCTGGTCCGGGGTGGACATTGACGTGCCTGCTCAGTGTGTGGGCCCCGGTATTCGGGAAGTCCAGCTCATCGGCGAGATTCGCGCAGTTGTGTACCAGGAGGTCCTTCGCACGCGGGCCCTCGGCACGCACGTAGAAGGTGTGCAGACCACGGACGGTGAGGTCGTAGACCTCACGCGGCCCCAGGTCGGTCAGATTCCGCAGCCCGGTGACGGCGTGCTCCGTGCCTTCAGGCGAGCGCAGCTCGTCGCCCCTGCGGAGCTCCGAGACCAAGACCCAGCCACGGTCGACGACGAAGACACGGTGCCCCGCGGTGCTTGACAGGGTGCTTCCATCGGCGAAGCTGATGTCGATCAACCGGTCCGTGTCATGAGCGAACGTCGCGCTGACCACCTGCGGGCGGTGTTCGCCGCTCTCAGGGTCCTGGGCCAGCACGCGGTCACCCCGGCGTACGGCGCTGATCGCCTTGCGGCTGCCGTCTGCCATCAGCACCTGAGTGTGTCCCGGGAAACTGTTGACCCTGCAGGACGTCGCCAGGTCCTCGAAGAGGTTGACGGTGTCCTCGATCCGCGCCAGCGTCGCGGGGTCCAGGTCGAGTGCCTTCAGCGACTTGTAGGCGTCGGCGACACCGGTGCCGGTCTTCATCGCGGCGTCCAGCGCGCGGATCGCCTCGGCGATCTTCGTGAACGCCTTACCCGGGATGAAGTTGCTCAGGGCCCAGCCGCAGCCGCTGGCGCTGCCGTGCCAGCAGTCGACGAAGTCCTGGACCAGGACCGCCTTGATGATCTTGTAGGTGAGGGTCTGCTGGATGAGTTCGAGTTTTGTGAAGTGCTCCGTGACCTCCTTCTTCAAGCCCTTGAAGGGCTTGCTTTCCACGAGCAGCGTGTCCTCGGGCGGGCAGCCGTTGGCGGTGGCCGGTACGTCGGGGTCGGTGCAGAGGAAGAAGTCGACCGTCGCGCTGAACGTGACGAGGAAGGTGACGGTGCAGCCCTCGAAGCCGATGTCGATGACGCAGTCGTTCTGCTGCTTGGCGTCGGTGATTTCGATGCTGTTGTCGTCGACGACGTACCAGGTGCCGCCGATGCCGGTACCCGCACCGCTGCTGACCTGCTGATTGGCCTGCTTGCGGGCTGCGGACTCCGCGGCTTCCTGAGCTTCCTTGGCGTACTTCAGCGCGTCCTTGGCGGCTTGTTCGGCTTCGGTGGCGGCGGCGTCGGCGCGGTTGGCGGCGGCGCGGGCGTCCTTGGCGGCCTGTTCGGCCTGCGAGGCGGCGTCGCGTGCGGCCTGCGCGTCGAGGGCTGCCTGGTCGGCGGAGGCGCGGGCGTCCTTGGCGTGGCCTTCGGCGCGGCCGGCTGCCTTGTCGGCGGCGTCCGCGTCGGCGGTGGCCTGCCGGTTGTAGTCGATGGTGCGGGCCAGGGATGCGGATGCCTTTGAAGCGGCCTTGGCGGCGTCGGCGGCGTAGCCGAGTGCTTCCTTGGAGTAGGTGCGGGCGGTGGCCGCGTGTGTGGCGGCGTTGGCGGCGTGCTGGTAGGCGGCCTTGGCGTCGCCGGTTGCCTGTTCGGCGAGGTTCTTGGCCGCGGCTGCTTCCGCCTGTGCGTTCTTGGCGTGAGCGTCGGCGACGGCCTGTTGCTGCTCGGCGATCGACTTCGACGCCTGCCCGGTCAGCACGACCAGGCCGGCGGCCGAGTCGGTGGTCACATACGGGGAGCCGAGTTCGATCGCGTCGTTGGCTGGCTTGGCGACCTGGGCGGCGGCGTTGCCCGCGTCGGTGGCGGCCTGCGCGGTGACGTGGGCGAAGCCGGCGGCTTTCGCCGAGGCGGCCAGCGCCTTGGCGGCCTCCTTGTTCGCCTCGTCCGCCTGGGCCTTGGCGGTCTTGGCGAGCTTCTCCGCCTCGTTGGCCAGCTCGACGGCCGTCTTGGCCTCGGAGGAGGCGTGCTCGGATGCCTTGATGGCGTCGGCCGCTGCGCTCGTCGCGGTCTTCATCGCGGCGTCGGCCTTCAGCTTGGCGGCGTGGGCGGCGTCCGCGTGGGAGCGGGCCCGCTTGGCGGCGGCTTCGGCGCGGGTGGCCGCGGCGTCCGCCTCGGCTGCCGCCTCGGTGGCCGCGTTCGCGGAGGCCCGGGCCCGGCCGGCGGCTGCCTCGGCGTCGTCCGCGTGGGCGGAGGCCGCGTCCGCTGCCGCTCTGGACTCCTTGGCGTTGCTGTCGGACTCGTGGGCCTGGGCGAACGCCTCCTTCGCGTCCGCCTTCGCACGGGCGGCATCCGCCTTCTGCTCGGCGTCCCAGGCATCGTCGCGCAGGTCGCGGGCCTTGTCGCGGGCCTTGACCGCGTCGTTCTTCCGCGCGACCGCGGTCGCCTCGGCGGCTTCGGCCTTGTCCTTGGCGCCCTTGGCGTTCGCCGCCTCGGCCTGGGCGTTCTGCTTGTGCTGAGCCGCTTCGGCCTGCTTGGCCGCAGCGGTTTCCTTCTCCGCCTTGGCCGTCTTCTCCTCGGCCTCGGCCGCGAGCCGCTTGGCGTGCGCGTCGGCGGCGGCCGCCTTGGCGTCGCCTTCGGCCTTCAGCGTCTCGGCGAGTTTGGCTTCCGCAGTCTCCTTGTCCTTCTTGGCGTTGTCGCGGTGCACCTTCGCCGCGTCGGCCGCGGCCTTGGCCTGGGACTCGGCCATTGCCGCGGCGGCCTTGCGGAACTCCGCCTTCGACTGCGCGGCCTGGGCGAGAGCGCGCTGGGCGATGGTCTGGCTGTCGCCCGCGGAAGCCCTGGTCGCGGCCTCTGCGGTCTCAGCGGCCTTCACCATCGCCGTCAGCGCCGCCACCGAGCCCTTGGTGACCTGCGCTTTTTGCTGACCGGCCAGAAGCCCACGACCCCGCGGCGCACCAGCGGCATCCGCGATCCCGTACGCGGCCTGCTCAGCCGTATCGGAGGCAGTGGCCGCCTTCTTGGCGTTCTCCAACTGGGTCTTGAGCGCGGCCAGGTGTTTCTTCGCCGCCGCCTGGGCGTCGGTGATGAGCTTCTTCGCCTTGTCGAACTCGGCCTTGTCCGGGTACAGAGGGCTGTCCGTGCCCTTGTGGCCGGTCGGCTTGATCAGGAACTTCTGGGCACTGGTGTCCTTGCAGTCCCACAGCCGCGCGTCCGTGCTCTTGGTGAACGCGCTCAGGTCCAGGCACTTGCCCGTGCTGACGCTTTTCAGGGGCGAGGTGGCACGGACGTCGCCCTCCCAGGACTGCCCCTTGGACTTGTAGCAGTCATAGATCTGGATCTTCGTGCCGTTCGCCGACTTGTTCCCGGCCACGTCCAGGCACTTCAGGGAGCCGACGTTGCGGAAGTAGAGGTCGTCCTCGCTGCCCTCCAGAGTCCACTGCTGGGCCGCGCCGCCGTTGCAGGTGTAGATCTGCACGGGCGTGCCGTTGGCTTCCTTGCCGCCGGCGACGTCCAGGCAGTGGCCCTTCGCGCCCGGCACCTCGATCGTGACCGGGCTCTCGCCGATCCAGCCCAGCCCGCCGGCGGAGTAGTAGTCCTGCCAGCGGGCGGAGAAGTCCGCGATCCACGACTGGCCCAGGATCTGCCCCAGCGTGAACGTGCCGTCCTGCAACGCCTTGGTGGCGGTGACGTTGGCGGCGAGGATCTGCTGGCGCTGCGTGGCCTGCGAGGCGATCTCCTGCTGCCACTCGGCGGACGCCTGCGCCACCTCCTTGCCCAGAACCCGGTTCGGATCGATCGGGGCGTGCCAGGCGCACGAGGCGAAGCGGGCCTTCAGATCCTCGACCGCGATGCGGTACTCCGGGGTGCCCGGGGCCGGGGCCGTGCGAGGGAAGCCGCCGGAGGCCAGGAAGATACGGGCGTCATCGGCGAACACCCTGGGAACGAACAACTCGTTGGGTTCGATCTTCCCCGAGTTCTTCTTCCAGACCTTCCACGCCTGCTGCTCCTGCGGTGTCCCCCCGGTGGTGTACAGCGGGTCGCCGATCGCGAGCGCGGCGGCCTTCGTCTTGTCGTCAGCGGTGGGAGACGGATCGTAGAACGGGGAGAACAAGTCGATCGACTTGCTGTACGACTGCCACAACCACGGAACCAGTCCGGTCTTGTCGAAGACCTCGAACTCTCCGGGCGGCTCGTCAGGGTAGGAGCTCAGGCCCATGACGGTTTTGGCAAACGCCAACTCCTGGTCATTGGCCTTCTTGAGCCACTGGTCGCTGCTGGCGCTGTCCGCGTAGGAGGCTTGGTGCAGGGGAGAGTTGTTGTCGGTGAGGTCCCGCTTGAGCTTCTGGTGGAGCTGGTCGGGAGGCAGCCCGATGGAGTTCTGCGCGAGGCCGAACAGGTTGGGCCCGCCCTTGCGCAGGGCGTCGACGGCCACACACTGATCCTCGCGCAGCTGCTCAGCCGCCTTGGTGTCGAACCCGTCGTACGAGTCGCCCGCCGCGGCGACAGGCGCGGTGCGCTGTTCGGCGCCCCGGCCGAGCTGGCCAGGCTGGATGACCAGGCCACCGAGGACGGCCAAGGCAGCCACGGACGTGACAGCCGAAGTGACCGTCGCGGATATTGGTGATCTGGGGCTTAACAACCCCGGTCTGAATCGCAAGGGGGCATCCTTCGTAGCAAGCAAACGAGGGCAGGCGGGAGTGACCGCCCCAACAGGCGGTGGCGATGTGCGCGCGGGTCAGTCAGCCCGCGGTTCCGGTGCGGGAGCAGGGGCAGCAGACAGCGGCGACAAAGCAGGCGTTCACAACGAGCCGGTATCGCGGCATGACGAAGCATTCCTCCCCGTAGCGGCACTGCACTCCGGCCGCCGAATGGCATGCGCGCGTCACGAAGGGATGGTCAAGGCCCCTCGGGGCGCGCGGGGTTCAACTTAGCCACAGGTCAACCGGGCACGGCAAGCGCTGCCCCAGGCGTCCGGACCACGCAACTGGACATCATGTACGCGACTCCTCACGGCGGGGCATCCTCAAACGCCGAGCTCACAGCAGGAGTTACATGTGCGAAAGATGTGAAGGGGGAGTGCAGATGCAGCCAACACCCTGCCAAAGATTGACCGAAAGTTACCTACCCATCGGTAAACCGTCGGGTCACCGGATCCCTCACCGCGCCCCGCACGCTGCTGCTGGGCCGCTACGACGGGGCGGGTCGGCTGCAGGCGGAAGGCCTCGGCCTGCTGGCGGGAGCGGTCGGCCTGGGCCGGTTGACCATGTGCCGTGCTCTGTCGTCGGCCGCGACCCGCGCGGCGACTTCGGGACGGCGCAGCACGTCGGAGGCCATCTTCGCCGCCGCGGCGTCGTCCTTGACCAGGGACTGCATCGATTCCGCGCGGTGCTCGGGCCGCTGGGCGTCGTTGACCGCGTGCCGAGTGGCGGTGTCCTCCATCAGCCGGGCGGCGACCTGCGGACGGCGCAGCACGTCCCGCGTCACCTCCACCGCGACCTCCTCGTCGGCGGCCAGGTCGTGGACGCGCTCCACCTTCTCCTGGACCGTCCCGGGTCGGTCCGGCCAGCGGCCGACCCGCTTCTGGGCCAGGTTCGTCGTCCACCGCCGTGTCCCGGTCACGTCGCCGACCGGCGGGTCGTCGATCGCCTCGAATCGCTCGGCATCGTCCTGGATCGACGCCAGGATCGAGTGGACCTTGTGCGAGACGCCCTCACGGCGCCGGTCGGCCAGCCAACGGTGGGACGTGAACCGGTAGTTCAGGACGGTACTCAGCGACAGCCCGATGTCGTCGGCGTAGATCTGCAGCGACGCGTAGACCCCGAACAGCTCGTCGCTGTGGGGAGTGGAACCGCCCTGCGGCCTCACCGGCTCGATCTCCGCGGCGTGGTCGCCGATCGTGAACATCGCCCGTCCCACCTGGGCGACCAGCTGCCGGTCTCCGGCGACGATCTCCTCGTAGCGCTGCCGCGTGACCTGACCGACGTTCTCGGACACGGTGGCCACCACCCCTTCACGGGGCCGGGTGCGGCACTCCGGGCCGCAAGGAACCCACGGCCCCTTGCTCCTCTGGAGAGTCCTCCCGCGACGAGATCGTCCTGCGCGGCGAGCTCCCTCCCGGCGGCAAGTGCGACATCAAGACCCTCGCCCACGAAGCTGGCGTCGACCGCACCGCCTTCTATGGCACCCGCCCCTACGCGCACCTCCGCGCCGAATTCGAGCGCCGCCTACAGGCCCTGCAGCAGGCGGGAGACATCCCCGACCCCCGGCGAAGCCCAGATCACCCGGCTCAAGGCAGAGAACGCCAAGCTCAAGGACCAGCTGGCAAAGTCCGAACAGACCATCGACGAGCTCACGGACTTCCGCACCCAGGCCTTGGCCCGGCTCGCCGCCCAGCACGAGGAAATCGTCCGACTCCGCGAAGCCGCCCTCGGCACAAGCCGCGTGAGCCGTCTTCCCGCACCTCGAACCACAGTGATTCGGAACGTGCAGCTGACCCACCCGGACGCACTCGGCACCGTCGGAACCAAGGTGATCGAAAACGGTTTGCGGACGGGCCTGCGCTTGGATAGACGTTACGGCGGGACCCCCGCCACGAGGGTGAGGGACCACGACAGCGAGAGGAGGGATAAGCCCATGATCCCCATGATCACCGCGCTTGTGTCCTCCCGGGGCGCGGACCGCGTCTGACCCCGGTGTGGACGGGCGCCTTCAACGGAGCGTGCCTTGACCGTGAAAATGAACGACCTGACCATGCGTCCGATCACCGGACGCGAAGAACTCGACCTCTTCTCCCAACTGCCGTACATCCTCAACGAGGAACTGGCCGACGATCTGGCCACCGCCCGTCGACGTCCGGAATGGATGTGGGTCGCCCTGCGCGGTGACCGCCTGCTGGCCAGGGCAGCCTGGTGGTGCCGGCCGGGCAGTGACGCGCCGCTCATCCTGGATGTCCTCGACATCGACGACAGTGGCGCTGTCACGTTGGCTGATGACGTGGGATGATCTTCGGGTTGATGCTGCTGGAGGGGTGCCCGTGGAGAGCAGGTCGCCGTCGTACAAGGGGCACCGCTACCCGGCCGAGGTCATCTCCCGCTGTGTGTGGCTTTACCACCGTTTCCCGCTCAGCTTCCGCGAGGTCGAGGAACTGATGCTCGAGCGCGGTGTCGTCGTCTCCTACGAGACGGTCCGCCGCTGGTGTGTGAAGTTCGGCCCGGTCTACGCCCGCGAGTTGCGTCGCCGCTGGCCCCGGCCCGGGGACAAGTGGCATCTGGACGAGGTCTTCATCAAGATCAACGGTGAGCAGAAGTACCTGTGGCGGGCCGTCGACCAGAACGGGATGGTGCTCGACATCCTCGTACAGAACCGGCGGGACACCGCCGCGGCCAGGCGCTTCTTCCGCCGCCTGCTGAAGAACACAGGTGCGGTGCCGCGGGTGATCATCACCGACAAGCTCCGCTCCTACGGCGCGGCCCACCGCGACGTCGTGCCCTCCGTCGAGCACCGCCAGTCGAAGTACCTGAACAACCGGGCGGAGAACAGCCACCAGCCAACGAGGCAGCGCGAACGGGTGATGAAGGGATTCCGTGGCGTTGGCGCAGCCCAGCGGTTCCTGTCCGCGTTCAGCGGGATCTCACCCCACTTCCGACCTCGCCGCCACTTGATGGCCGCCCCCCACTACCGGGCCGAGATGACCCTCCGTTTCACCATCTGGGAGCAGATCACCGGCATCACCGGTCAGCCCACGACGGCCTGAGCACAGACCCCGAACCGGGCTCCACCACATCCCAACACACGGCCAGAAACCCAAGTCGTCAACAACGTGACAGCACCGTTCGCGGCGATGGGCGTCGCCGAAACCCTGCTGCACACCTACGACATCACGCAGGGACTGTCCGTGAACTGGCTGCCACCAGCACCGCTGAGCGCAGCAGTACTCAACCGGCTCTTCCCCGCCGCCCCACACGGAGACCCCACCCAGGTACTCCTCTGGTGCACCGGCCGCGGAGAACTCGACGGCCTCCCTCGCCAAACCTCATGGAGGTGGGAAGCAGCACGATCGGACTGATCGAGCTGACCCCGGCGAACGTTCCCGGTCACAGCACTAGTGTCCTGCGCCAGTAGTTGTTCGTTGGTAGTTGCGTGACTTCTGCTGCTGGTGCGTCAGTTCCTCGTCGGGGCCCGAAGCTGGAACCGTTGCTGCTGTCTGATGACGAGCGGGCGGTGTTGGAGCGGTGGACGCGGCGAGCGTCGTCGGCCCAGGCTCTTGCTCTGCGCGCGCGGATCGTGCTGGCATGTGCGGGCCCTGAGGTGCCGCCGATCGTCGTGGTCGCCCGCGAGCTGCGGGTGACCGCCGACACCGTCCGCAAGTGGCGGCGCCGGTTTTTGGCGGAGCGGCTGGACGGCCTGGCCGACGAGCCGCGGCCGGGCAGGCCGCCCACCATCAGCGTCGACCAGGTGGAAGCGGTCGTGGTCACCACGCTGGAGGAGATCCCGAAGAACGCCACCCACTGGTCGCGGAAGTCGATGGCGGAGCACAGCGGCCTGTCGAAGTCCACCGTCGGCCGGATCTGGCGGAAGTTCCAGCTCAAGCCGCACCTGACGGACACCTTCAAGCTGTCGACGGACCCGTTGTTCGTGGAGAAGGTCTACGACGTCGTCGGGCTGTACTTCAACCCGCCCGAGGGCGCTGTGGTCCTCTCGGTGGACGAGAAGTCCCAGATCCAGGCCCTGGACCGGTCCCAGCCGGTGCTGCCGACAATGCCGGGCATGCCCGAGCGGCGCACCCACGACTACGTCCGCAACGGGCTGACCACCCTCTTCGCCGCTTTCGACGTCGCCACCGGCGAGGTCATCAGCGCCCTGCACCGCCGGCACCGGGCTGCAGAGTTCAAGAAGTTCCTGACCAGGATCGACAAGGAGGTGCCCGCACACCTCCAGATCCACCTGATCTGCGACAATTACGGCACCCACAAGACGCCTGCGATCAAGACGTGGCTGGCCAAGCACCCGCGCTTTCACATGCACTTCACCCCGACCGGATCCTCCTGGATCAACCAGGTCGAGCGGTGGTTCGGCTTCCTGGCCGACCAGAAGATCCGCCGCGGCGCACACAAGAACGTCCAGGCACTCGAGGCCGACATCCGCGCGTGGATCAAGGACTGGAACGAGGACCCCAAGCCGTTCATCTGGACCAAAACAGCCGAAGAAATCCTCGACTCCCTGGCTCACTTCTGCCGACGGATCTCTGGCGCAGGACACTAGTAGGACTCCGTTAGGTCTTCCCGTCGGCCCTGTTCGGGAGCACGTTGGTTGGGTGGATGCACATGAAGTGAACCGTTTCCGAGCGAAGTTGGCGT
>NZ_JBITJK010000065.1:0-36801 GCF_044459945.1 Streptomyces sp. NPDC050164 | reverse complement strand
CACCAGGGCGGCGACGGCCAGGTAGCCGAAGCGGTCGAGGATGGGGGCGAGGTCGGCCAGTACGCCCGGCAGCGGGGGCGGTGTCATCGCTGTGCTTCCTGTGCCGGATTCAGCGGGCGGCGTGGGCGCCCGCAGGCGCGGCGGTCAGCACTGGTTGCAGTACGCCGGTGCGCAGGCGCTCCACGAGCGAAACGGCGGCGCGGCCAAGGATGCGGCTGGCCAGGTAGGCGACGGGCATGGCCAGCAGGGCCGCGCCGATGACGTCGTGGGGGTAGTGGTCGCCGAGGTAGACGCGGGTGAAGCCCTCCAGGAGGGCGAAGGCGGCGGCGATCACCGCAAGGCGCCGCTGAAGCAGCCACAGCGCGGCGACGGTCGCCGCGGCCACGGTGGTGTGGCCGCTGGGGAAGGCGTAGTCGGTTCGGGCGGGGCAGGCGCTGACGAAGTAGTCGTGCGGCAGCGAGTAGCACGGCCGTACTTCGGCGACGACCTTCTTGACGACCTCGGCGACGGTGAAGGCGACTATGACGGCGACGGGGGCGGCCAGGGCGAGGGTCATGGTGGCGGTGTCGCGGCGGCGGGCCTGCCACCAGCCGACCAGCATCAGCACCGCGAACACCCCGAGCCCGGCATTGGTCCACAGGCTGAGCGGAGTGTTCAGCCACTTCGTGTCGCGGGCCAAGTTGGTGACGGCGGTGAACAGTGAGCCGTCGATGCGGGAGCCGTCGAAGGCGAGCTGGACGGCGGGATGGATCATCATCATGCGGTATCTCCCAAGAAGCAGAGGAGTAGCAGGCCCCGGCCGGCAGCCGGTCAGGTAACGCCTACGCGGTCGCAGAGGTTGGGGCCGTGCCGCGGTGCCGGTGGTGCACCACACCTGGAGGGCATGGCAGACTCGGCGTCGAACCAACTTCTACCGACTCGTAGAAGTTCTACAGTACTGTAGATGATGGAGGAGAGGTGCGGCTCGTGGACACCGGGGACGCTCCGGGTGAGCGCAGGCCGGGCGGCGCGCTGGAGGCCGAGGTCCTGGCCCTGCTGCAGTCCTCGCGGCGGGCGCTGACCCCGGGCGAGGCGCTTGAGCAGCTGGATAGCGGCCTGTCGTACAGCACCGTGGTGACGGTGCTGTCCCGGATGTTCGACAAAGGGCTGCTGAGCCGGACCAAGCTGGGCCGCGCCTACGCGTATGCGCCGGTGGCCGATGCGCAGGGGCTGACCGCCCGCCGGATGCGTCAGGTGCTGGAGTCCGATCCGGACCGTGAGGCGGTGCTGGCCCGGTTCGTGGAAGAACTGCCGGCCCGGGACGAGGAGTTGCTGCGGCAGCTTCTCGGCGACCTGGGCGAGCGGGGCTGAGCGTGGTGACGGTATGGCACCTGGCGGTCTACCTGCCGCTGCTCTTTCCCGTCGCGGCCCCGGTGGCGGCCCGGCCGCTGGCCGAGCGGCTGGAGCCGCGGCTTGCGACCTGGCTGCTGACCGCCAGCGCGTTGGCCCTGGCCGCGCTGAGCTGGGCCGCCTTGGGCGTCCTGGCGGTGGCGGGGGTGGTTCGGCTGCCGCTGGCCGCACTGGTGGGCGGCTGGTCGGTGGGCACCGTGCGTGCCGGGGACCCGGTCTCCGCCGCGGAGGCGGTTGTGGCCGGCCTGGTGCTGGCCGCCGCGGTGGTGGCGGGGGTGCGGATGCTGTGGCGCCGGGTGCGGGCGCTGGCCGCAGCGGCGCTGGAGGCCGCCTGCCTGCCCGGCCCCGACCGGCTGGTCGTCATCGACAACCCGGCCCCGGACGCGTACGCGCTGCCCGGCATACCGGGCCGCATCGTGGTCTCCACCGGCATGCTCGACGCCCTGGACGACGCCGACCGCCAGGCCATGCTCGCCCACGAGAAGGCTCATCTGGCCTGTCACCACTACGCCTTCGTCGCGCTCACCCAGCTGGCCGCCACCTGCAACCCGCTGCTGCGGCCGGCGGCCGCCGCCATCGCCTACACCATCGAACGCTGGGCCGACGAACGCGCCGCCACCGCGTGCGCCAACCGTCGTCAGGTCGCCCGCGCGATCGGCAAGGCAGCCCTGGCCACCGCACACACCCCATCCCGCACGGGCCTGCCCGGCGCCGTACTCGGCCTGCTCGGACGCCGCCGCAGCCCCCTGGCCACCGCAGGACCAGTCCCCCGCCGCGTCGCCGCACTACTGGCCGAACCCCGGACGTACTCGCCGCCGCTGAACCTCCCCCTGCTGCCACTGGCCGCAGCCGCCGCCGTCATCGGCTCCAGCGCCCTGTGCGCCTTCGCCGCCGCCCACGACCTGCACCTGCTCCTTGAACTCGCAGGCGCCGGCTGACCGCCCCACTACACGGCCAAACCCTCGCCAGGAGACCCCACCGGCGCCGACCACCGTCGGGCGAACAGCCGACCGACGCCGCAGCGCTGAAGGGCATAGGCAGGGTTGGGAAGGGCCCACGCCTGCAAGGGCCCAGACACCGTAGGTCCACATGATCGGTGTGTTCCGGCGGTATCGGTGCTATCGGGCCGCGCGCCCCCCTTCTACGGCAGACCTGCGGATGGGAGTCGCCCTGCCGCGGTCCAGCAGCTCCCCGTCCGGACAGTCGATGGACGGCGGCCCGCAGGCCCCGCCCGCGTCCGGACGCAACTGATTCGTCGTAGTCCCGCCCCGTATCCCTTTGCCGACTGTTGCCGGCATCTTTGGCTCTCCGTGAGCCGCTCAGCGGTGGCTGGGACGGGGGCGGGACGTAGCATCGCGGCCGTGAACGCGATGAGCGGGCTGGTGCTGGTCGTGGACGACGACGCGGCCATCCGGCGTTCCCTGGATCGTGGCCTGCGGCTGAACGGCTTCTCCGTCGTTCTGGCGGAGAGTGGCCGTGCGGCTCTGGAGACGGTGCGCGACCGGTCGCCGGACGTGGTGGTGCTGGACATCTCCATGGCCGGCCTGAGCGGCATCGAGGTGTGCCGCGGGCTCCGGGGGGACGGGAACGACGTCCCCGTGCTGATGCTCTCCGCTCTCGACGAGGTGTCCGACCGGGTCGCCGGGCTGCAGGCGGGCGGTGACGACTATCTCGTCAAGCCCTTCGCCCTCCAGGAGCTGGTACTGCGGCTGGGCGCGCTGTTGCGTCGCCGGCCGCCCGCGGTCGACGACCTGGTGCGTGTAGGACCGCTGGTCCTGGCACCGGCCGCCCGCGAGGCGCATATCGACGGGGAACCGCTGAAGCTGACCCGGCGCGAGTTCGAGCTGCTGGAGGTACTGGCCCGCAACGCCGGGATCGTGCTGACCCGAGAACAGTTGCTGGACCGCGTGTGGGGTTACGACTTCGAGGTGCGCACCGACGCGGTGGACACCTTCGTCAGCTACCTGCGCCGCAAGCTGGAGGCAGGTGGGCGGCCTCGGATGCTGCACACGGTGCGCGGGGTCGGCTTCGTCCTGCGCGAGCCCCGGGGCGCGCCGTGAGGCTGTCCACGCGGATCGCGATCGCGGTCGGCGTCACTGTGCCGCCGCTGGTGCTGGCCGCTGGCCTGCTGCTGCTGGGACTGGTCACCAAGGACCTGCACCGGCAGCAGGACGTCCAACTGAGCGCTCGGGCCGCCGCAGTCACCCCGGACGCCAGGGCGCTGCTGCGGGCCGCCGCGTCGGGTCGGCCGCCGTCCGTGGAGCACGCCCGGGAACGGCGGCTGTTCGCGGCCGCACTCGACGTGGGCGTACGGCTGACGGGTCCGGCGGGCACGGTGACCGCCGGCGGCCCTCAGCCGGGCGCGTCCGTGCCGCTGCCGCCGAACGCCACCGCACCCGTCACCGTACGGGCGGCCGACGGCGCGAGCTGGCGGGTGCTGTCCGTGCCGGTGACCGTCAACCGCCCCGAGACGCGCGGCACCTTGTGGCTGTTCTCCCCGGACACCGCGAGCCAGGCGCTGATCAGGCTGGTGCGGGGGCGGGTGGTGACCGTCGCGCTGCTCGCCGCCCCGCTCGCCGGGGCGGCGGGATGGGCGGCGGCGGCCGGTACCGCGCGGCCGCTGCGGCGTCTGCAACGCCGTACCAGCGGCCTCGACCTCACGACCAGCGCCGCTCGCCTCGATCACACCCCGACCGGGATCGCCGAGGTCGACGATCTGGCCCGGACGATCCGTACCGTGCTCGCTCGCTTCGACCAGCAGGCCGCCCGCACCGCACAGGCGTTGGAGGTGGCCCGCTCGTTCTCCGCCGCCGCCTCGCACGAGCTGCGCACCCCGCTGATGAGCATGCGGACCAACCTGGACATCCTCGCCGAACACCCGGAGCTGACGGAGCCGGACCGCACCGAGGTCCTGGGGGACCTGCGGCGCGAGCACACCCGGCTGCAGGGGCTCCTGACCATGCTCCGGGCGCTCGCCCAGGGCGACCTGGTCGAGGCGGACGCCTTCGGCCCCGTCGACCTGGCCGAGCTCGTGGACGCCTCGGTCGCCGACCTGCGCCGCAGACACCCGGACGCGGAGGTGACAGTGACGGCCTCCCCGGGCCTGTGCGCGCACGGCTGGGAGCAGGGGCTGCGCTCCGCGGTGGACAACCTGCTGGCCAACGCCTGCACCCACGGCCGGTACGAGGACAAAGCACCCCGTATCGAGGTGACCCTGGGCCAGGACGGGCAAGACGCCGTGCTCACCGTGGACGACCGGGGGCCAGGCATCCCGCCCGACCGGCGCGAGGCCGTCTTCCAGCGCTTCCACCGCGGTCCCGGCAGTCCCGGGTCGGGCCTCGGGCTCACCCTCGTCGCGCAGCAGATCACGCTGCACCAGGGCCGCATCACGGTTCTCGACCGCCCGGACGGGCGGCGCGGCACACGGTTCGAAGTGCGTCTTCCGACCAGGGCGGACCACACGCTGCCGCCGCCGCGCCGGGACTGGCTGTCGGCGCCCGGGACATCACAAGGTTTCCACAAAGACGGTTCCTAACTTCCTCCCGAGCAGGCACTGCGCCTCACAGGAAGGAACACATCATGCAACCCAGGAAAACCGTCGTCATCTCTCTGGCGGTGGCCGCCCTACTCGGCGTTGCGGGGACCGCCGCCGCGGAGAGCACCACCACGGCCGCGTCTCCCAAGCCCACCGCCACGGCGAAGAAGGACGGCACGAACAAGCTGTGCAAGCGCGCTCCGAGGACCGAGCAGCGGATCGAGCGGAAGCTCAAGCGGCTGGAAGGGTCGGGGAAGGGCTCCATCGCCCAACTGGAGAAGCGGGCCGCCATCGCGAAGGCCGCAGGCCACAGCGCGGTCGCGAAGTACCTCGATGACGAACTGTCCTTCCGCAAGTCCCTCGTGCCGTCACTCCAGCAGCGCGAGAAGGACCTGGCCAAGGTGCAGAGCTGGTGCGCGACCGTCAAGGACGGCCACTCGGCATGAGCGGCACCTGACGGCCTCCGGCCAGGCCATCCGCGGACAGCGGTGGGTCCGGGGTCATGGTGCCCCGGACCCACCCGCAGGTTCACAGCATCACGCTTTCGATTCCGAGAGTGAAGGGGTGGTCCCGGCGGCTGTCCGCGGCGTCACTCATCCCCGCGCGCCCTCTCCCGACTCATTGAAAATGGTCCCGGTGGTAGTGGTGTAGCTGATGATGCCGCCGCGTTCGCACCGGCTCGGGCACCGGCCGGGCCCCGGCCCGCAACGGCCGCCACTCCACCAAGGCAGCCTCCTTCCCCGCTGTCCCCGCCACCCGGCATCACCTCGACGACCGGTGGCACCCCAACGGCAGGCGGAAGGCCCCAGAAATTCGAACCAGAGCTATAACAGTCCCAGGGCCTTCCGCCGCCAGCCTCCTGGCAACGGAGGCGTGGTCCCAGGCCGACGCGGGCGCAGAGCCGGGACGGGCGGCATCACCTAACGCTTCTGCCAGTGCGAAGGACGCGCCGACGTCAACTACGGAGACCGGACTGTTTCAGTGCGGTGACGGACAGCATCAACGGGTGCCGGTCTTGGAGAAGGCGTCGTGCCAGGCGGCCTTTGCGCCGGAGTCGCCGATGCGGTAGACATCGACGACGGCGCCGGCGGCCACCACGACGGACAGCACGGCCGCCGCGACCCTCACGACCGCGCCGCTGCGGGCCCGGTCCGTGGAGTCCTGCGGCGCGGGCGTCCAGCGGGTCGTCCACCACACGGCCGTCGCCAGCAGGAACAGGCCCGCGGCCCACGGCAGCAGCCCGTCCCCGAGTTCGGCATGCTTGCGCACCAGCGGATCGCTGTCGACGTGCCGCTCCAGCCACTCGCCGGCCTGCGTGGTCAGGGGCACAGTCATCAGGGTCACGAACGCGAGCACCGGCAGGATCAGACCCAGCCGCCGTGCGGCCCTGGGCCACAGCGCGCTGACGACGAGCACCAGGGCGCTGAGCGGGATGAGGACGACGACAAAGTGGACGAACAGCACGTGCGCGGGCAAGCCGTTGACGAGGCTCATCGGGGTGCTCCTCCAGAAGGCGGTCATGGGGGTGGACGGCGCGGTTCCGGGCCGTGTCCGCCGATCGGCGCGTCAGCCTGGCACAGTTATTTCTCAGGTTCTTCTGAGGGCAAGTTGGGACGTATAGTCACAATCTCTGCGAGGTGGCCTATTTCAGAGCAGCAACGGCCGCGCCAGCCACGTCTGCACCCCGCCCTCAAGCGGAAAGGCCGGCCCGCGCCAGCCGCGGTGCGGACATGACATGGCAGCCGTGGTCTACAGGGCAGGGCGGCGGCGATGGCGTCCGGTTCAGCCTGCGGGGTGCAGGCCCGCACAGGAGGACGAGGTCACCCGGCATGGTCTCGAACAATCGCGGCCCTGCATGCTCTGCGTACGTTCTGGAGACGGCGGGTCCGCGTCTGCTTTCTTTCGAAGTTCAGAAGAAACTCAGAGGTCCCCGTCCGCCCGGGGCGGCCGATGAGGCGCGATGCTGGACCGCATCATGGGCACCACACCGAACCACACCTCCCTCCCTCCGCTGCGCAGGCCCGACGGCGACGCCGTCCGCGTCCTGGTGGTGGACGACGAACCCGACCTCACGGAGGTTCTGGGCGTGGCACTGCGCTCAGAGGGCTGGGAGGTCCGCATCGCCGACGACGGCGCCACCGCGCTGGAGGCGGCCGACAGCTTCCGCCCAGACGCCGTCGTCCTGGACTGGATGCTGCCCGATACCGACGGCCTTCAGGTACTGCATGCCCTGCGCCGCCGGCTGCCGCAAGTGTGCGTGCTCTTCCTGACCGCGCGTGACGCCGTGGAGGACCGGATCGCGGGGATCACCGCGGGCGGCGACGACTACGTCACCAAGCCCTTCAGCCTGGAGGAGGTGCTGGCCCGGCTGCGGGGGCTCATGCGCCGGGCGGGCATGTCGCACGAGGCGGGCGCGCCGCGGCTCGTCGTGGGGGACCTCGTGATGGACGAGGAAGCCCGGGAAGTCACCAGGGCGGGCCGGGTCGTGGAGTTGTCCCGCACCGAGTTCGAACTGCTGCGGTTCTTGATGCGCAACCCGCGCCGGGTGCTGTCGAAGGACCAGATCCTCGACCGCGTGTGGTCCTATGACTTCGGGGGCCGGGCCCACGTGGTCGAGCTGTACATCAGCTACCTGCGCAAGAAGGTCGACGCCGGGCGGGCGCCGCTGATCCACACGGTGCGCGGTGTGGGCTACGTCCTCAAGCCGGACCAGTCGTGAGAGAGCGCCAGCCATGTCCACCGGCGGCACTGGGCCGTCGGCTCGCCGCCGGGCGCGCACGCCGTCCGGTGTCCCTGCGGCTGCGGCTGACCGCCGGGCTCGTGGTGCTGCTGGCAGTGGCCTGCGCGGTCGTCGGCGTCGCGACCGTCGTCGCCCTGGAGAGCTTCCTTGTCGGACGTGTCGACCAGCAGCTCGCCGCCACCGGCGGCCGGTTCGCGGCCAGTCTTGAGCACGAAAAGCGCCCCGACGCCGACAACGTCCCGGACACCCGTGGCCAGGCGGAGGGGACATTCGGTGCCCGTCTGCTGGCCGGCCAGGCGACCCAGGCCGCCGTGGTGAAGGACGACACCGACGCCGCCGTTCACCTGACCCCGGCCGACCGGCGTGCCCTGGCTGCGCTGCCGCCAGACGGCAAGGGCCGCAGCGTGCACCTGTCCGCGCCGGCCGGTCGCTACCGTCTGGTCGCCGTCCGGGGCGACGACGGCGACATCCTGGTCACCGGACTCCCGCTGCGCCCCGTCGAGGACACCGTGCACCGGCTGGAGATCGTGGAGGCCGCCGTCTTCGGCGCGGCCCTGGCGGCCACCGCCGCCGCGGGCGCCGCCTGGGTGCGCCTGTCCCTCCGGCCCCTGGAGCGGGTGGCCAAAACGGCGACCGAGGTGACGCGCCTGCCCCTGGCCACCGGGAAGGTCGCCATGCCCGCCCCCCTCCCGCACAGCGACACGCACACCGAGGTCGGCCGGGTCGCCACAGCCCTCAACCACATGCTCGGCCACATCGGCGACGCCCTCGCCCGACGCCACGCCAGCGAGGAACGCCTCCGTCACTTCGCCGCCGACGCCAGCCACGAACTACGCACCCCCATCGCCACCGTCCGCGCCCACACCGACCTCGCCCTGCGCCACCCCGGCCCCCTGCCGAAGGAGGTACGGCACTCCCTGGAACGCATCGCCGCCACGTCACAGCGGATGAGCGGCCTGGTCGACGACCTGCTCCTCCTCGCGCGCCTGGACGCGGGCCGCCCCCTGGCCCGCGAACCCGTAGACCTCACCCGCCTGACCCTCGACGCACTGGACGACGCCCGCGCCCTGTCCACGCGCCACCACTGGCTGCTGGACCTGCCCGAGGAGCCTGTCATCGTCCAGGGCGACGAACACCGCCTCCACCAGGTCCTGGCCAACCTGCTCGCCAACGCGCGCACCCACACCCCGCCGGGCACACGAGTGGCGCTGTCCCTCACCGCCTACCTGGACCATGCCGAACTCGCCGTCGCCGACGACGGCCCGGGCATTCCCGAAGCCCTCCAGGCGGAGATCTTCCACCGCTTCACGCGGGCCGACCCCGGTCGCTCACGCAGGACCGGCGGCACGGGCCTGGGCCTCGCCATCGTCGACGCCGTCATGACCGCACATCACGGCACGATCACCGTCAGCAGCAGCCCCGGCAGCACCACATTCCTTCTGCGGCTACCGCTCGCAACGACACCCGACGAGCACCCGCCCCTCCACAAGGACGCGGCCCCCTACTCCGCGTAACGCCTCCCGACCACTGTCACCACTGGCCTCCGCAGGCGTCCTTTTGCGGCCCCGAGCGTCCGAGACGGACGCCCGCGGTCCGAGCGTGTTGTCCCGCTACCGGGAGAGCACTGGCGAGAGCCCCGACAGCACCTCGCCGGAAGCGGCAAAAGATTCTGAGTTTTCTCTGAATGAGCGAGCGAGGGGAGCGCTCAGAGGCTTTCCAGAAGTTCCGCTGGAAAGGTGGCCGACACACACGCACCACACGACGCATCACCACCTCGACACGGCGTCGATACACCACACGGCACCGCGAGTCGACCAGAGGAGCCTCCGTGGCCACCACATCCACACACAGCCGCCATGCCAGGACCCGCCCCCCTCAGCCCGCCATACCCTCCCCCCACACCGTTCCCGTCATCGCCCAAGTGCTGATCTACGCCGGGGCCGCAGCGGTGGTGGGCCTGTGGTGGATCGACACCACCTCCGTGGTCGGCGTCGCCGGATGGCTGACCAACGCCGGCCGGGTCACCGGCCTACTGGCCGGCTACGCCTGCGCGGTGCTGCTCGCGCTAATGTCCCGCTTTCCCCTGCTGGAGCGGACGGCCGGCTCGGACCGCCTGGCCCGCTGGCACGCGCTGGGCGGCCGCTACACCATCTCGCTGACGCTCGCCCACACACTGCTGATCACCCTCGGCTACGCGGCGAGCGCCCACGCAAGCTTCGTCAGTCAGACCACCACACTCGTCCTCACCTATCCCGACATGCTCAAGGCCACGGCAGGCTTCCTGCTCCTGGCCGCCACCGGCATCATCTCCGCCCGCGCCGCGCGCCGCCGCCTGAGCTACGAGACCTGGCACTACCTGCACTTCGCCACCTACCTCGCCATCTTCCTGGCCTTCTTCCACCAGCTCTCCAACGGCGCCGACTTCGTCGCCCACCGCCCCGCCCAACTCGCCTGGTACGCCCTCTACATCGGCGTGGCGGCGCTGCTGGTGTGGAACCGCTTCCTCACCCCAGTGCGGCGGGCCCTGCGGCACCGGCTGACCGTCACCGAGGTGCGGCCCGAGGCCCCCGGCGTGGTGTCGGTCTTCATGAGCGGCCGGCACCTGGACGCACTGGGCGCCGAGCCCGGTCAGTTCTTCCGCTGGCGCTTCCTCGCCCCCAGGATGTGGTGGACGGCGAACCCGTACTCGCTGTCCGCACCGCCGAACCCGGCCTACCTGCGGATCACCGTGAAGGCCGTCGGCGGCCACAGCGAGGCGCTGGCCAGGCTCCGGCCGAGCACCCGCGTGTGGGCCGAGGGGCCCTACGGCGCCTTCACGGCGGCCCGACGCACGGCCCGAAAAGTCCTGCTGCTCGGCGCCGGCGTCGGCATCACCCCGCTGCGCGCGCTGTTCGAGACGCTGCCCGGCCAGGTCACCCTGATCTACCGGGCGCGCCGCCCGCAGGACCTGGCGCTGTGGCAGGAGCTCGACGCCATAGCGGCCGATCGCGGCGCGAGCGTGCACTACGTGGTCGACGAACCCGCCCACTACTCCTCGCCCCTCACCGCGGGCGGGCTGACCGCCCTCGTGCCGGACATCGCCGAGCGCGACGTCTACCTGTGCGGACCACCGGGGATGACGGCCGCGGCGATACCCGCCCTGCGCGAGGCCGGGGTACCGCACCGCCGCATCCACCACGAATCATTCGCGTTCTGACTTCTCCGACCATCCTGAAAAGGAGCAGCTTCATGGCAGTGCGCCGCGCCGCCCTCCTGACCACATCAACCGTTGCGGGCCTGGTCCTGCTGCTGTCCCTCAAACCGCACCACACCACCCTGCCGGTCCTGGCCAGCTCCGGCGGCACTACTGCGGTCTCCTCACCCACACCGGACTCCACCTCCGGCCAGCCGAGCCAGTCCAGCTCCAGCGGGTCGAAGAGCGCCAGCACCGGGGGCGGAGCCACCGGCACCTACACCGGTGCCGTCGAGCAGACCCCCTACGGCCCAGTCCAGGTCGCCGTCACTCTCTCCCACGGCAAACTGACCAACGTCAAAGCAGTGCAGACTCCGAGCGATGCGTCGCGCAGCCAGGCGATCGCCGACTACGCCGTGCCCACCCTGACCCGGGAAGCGCTGGGCGCGCAGAGCGCGCACATCCAGGCCGTCTCCGGCGCCTCCTACACCAGCGAGGGCTACATGCAGTCCCTCCAGAGCGCCCTGGACAAGGCCGGTGCCTGACACACCCGACGCATACAAGGTCAAGGCGTCCACGGCCTTCGAAAGGCCCGAAGGGCTGCGTCACGTCGAGCACGCCATGGGCACGGTCTTTTCCTTCGACATCCGCGACACGCCTACGCCCGCCATCCGCCGGGCTCTCGAGCAGGCCGTGGCCTGGCTGCACCGGGTCGACGAGATCTTCTCCACCTACCGCCCCGACAGCCAGATCAGCCACCTGGACCGCGACGAGATGAACCTCGCCGACTGCGACCCCGAAGTCACCGAGGTGCTGCAGCTCTGCGAGAGCGCCGAGCGCATCAGCGGCGGCTGGTTCAGCCGCGCCCCCGGCGGCCGCCTCGACCCCACCGGCATGGTCAAGGGCTGGGCCATCGAACGCGCATCAGGCATTCTGGAGCGGGCCGGGGCGCACAACACCTGTGTCAACGGCGGCGGCGACATCCAACTGCGCGGCGAGTGCGCCCCGGGCGTGCCATGGCAAGTCGGCATCGCCAACCCCCTGCAACCCGGCAGCCTGTGCACCCTCGTAACCTGCCGGGACCTCGCCATCGCGACCTCCGGCACAGCCGAGCGCGGCGCCCACATCCTCGACCCGCACACCGGTCGCCCTGCGGCCTCCGGACTACTCTCGATCACCCTGGTCGGCCGCCACCTCACCGACATCGACGCCTACGCAACGGCTGCCTTCGCCATGGGCCCGAGCGCACGCGGATGGATCGAGTCCCTGCCCGGTGTCGAAGCCTTCGCCGTCACCTCGGGCGCTCGCGCCTGGTGGACCTGCGGCTTCCCGCACAAGGCCCCATCCCAGCGTGGCTCGGCCGAGAGGTCCCCGGACCGCGTGCTCCACACCCGGAGTGACACCAATTCTCACCGACATTGATCACGCCGAAGAAATCGCGGGTGACTCCAGAACCCGCGTCGAAACGACATCCACGGAAATACTCTGGCCCAAATTAAGTGGAGCGGTTGCTGTCCGTCGCAGCATTGCATCGGACAAGCGCTCAGTCGGTGAAATGGCCAGTTTCGGACGGTCCTACCTGGTGCGCCATGGTCCTCGAGGCGCAGGAGCTCGGTCTGGCATGCCGGAAGCCGCCAGTCGCCTCCGGGAGCCGCCACCAGGGCGTGGCGGTGGTTCCCCAATGATGCGGACGATCGCCGGTTGCTTCCGGCAGGCTCTCCAGCACCTTCAAGACCGCTACGGCCACATGCTGTGACACAGGCTCTGCCACCAGGCGCGGTTCAGGGGCAGGCAAGTTCTCAACCACCACAGTGATCAGCCGCTCCGTCTCCTGCCACGAAGCAGGCTGGTGCCGCCGGCCATGAATGTAGACGTCGAGAATCAACTTCCGCTCCCTCGGGCGCGTATACCTCCATCAGCATGCCTGCGCTGAGCTGATCCACGGGACACTGCCGAGGCCCCCGAACCGAAGTCCAGGGGCCATCATGCCGCAGGTGCCCGTGTCGGAGGGGTGTCGGAATCAGGTCCCGTCGCCGGGCTCGTCCTCCTGGTCGTCGTCCTCACCGAGGAGCTCGGCGATCCGGCGGTCGGCGATGTCCTGACGGCCGTCGAGGCACTTCGCGTACCGGCTCAACAGCACTTCGACGCTGTTGCCCGCCCGCTCCGCGACCTCGGTGGGGTCGACGCCCGCGTTGAGCCAGGAGGAGAGCGCGGCGTGCCTCAGGTCGTAGGGCCGAGCGGCCAGCGGCGAGGCCACCTGTTCCGGCGTGAGCGCCAGGTGCCGGGCCTCGTCCCAGACGCGCCAGTGCGTAGTAGCCAAGTTGCTTCGGGACAAAGGGGTCACGTGTACTGTCCTGCCGGCGTCGGGGGTGCGACAGCCCGCGACGACTCGCTATTGCCCTGCCATCCTGGACACCGCATCCTCGGGGTATGCCGGTCTCTCCTGATACTCGTGATCTTTGCCGGTCCTTCTTCGCGCCGGACGTGGTGGAGCTGGCCGTTATGGCTCTGGGGACGTACACCGGGTCAGATGAGACGTGGGTCCATCAGGCCGCCACCAGGCTCAGCGAAGGAGAGCTTCACCGCCTGGCCCACTGGTTGAACGAGGCCGAGCGAAACCCGGACACCTTCCGCTGGTACGCCAGCGAGCCCACCGACGTGTCACCCGAGACACACCGGTTCGCGGTCGAGTTCACCAACGCGCTGATGGACAAGGATGTCCCCAAGCCGCCAGAGCGGCGGTAAGCACCGTGCCAGTACCGTGCCAGACAGCGCGGGGAGCCACGGGGAACAGCGGTCACTCATCCAGCACGTCCACATGTCATGACGCCGCTGCGCAGCAGGTCAGCGCGCACGTGGCTCGGAAAACTCGCTTTCCCGCGGACCCTGGGACGGCGGCCTCGGTGCCGCTCGTCAAGCGGCGTCCGGGCCTTCGATCCGCTCCTTGAACTCACCCCGGTTCGTCTCCTTCACCTCCTGTGTGTAGGTGATGTCGTCGCTGCCGTACGGCATGCGGACGGTGAAGCGGAACCAGTGCGTCAGGACGCGGTGCGTCGCGGAGTCCAGGACCAACTCTTCCTCCAGGCGGACAAGCGTGAGCTGGGCATGGCTCACCCGGATACCTGCCTCGCGTAGTCGGTCCAGAGTCGGTTCCACTTCGCGCTGTGCCTTCGCCGCCCAGGGGCGGTCCCGTACGCCGCCGAGTTTCCGCGACGTGACGTCGGCCTTGAGCGTGATCTGGTTGCCGTACGCGCTCTTCATCAGGGTGACGTCAACGCCGGTTGCCCTCTGCATGTACCCCCTGAAATCGGCGAGGGCGGCCACCGGGTCCTCCACCTTGTTCGCCATCTCGGGGTCGGTCGCAGGCGCCTCCTTCCACTCTCCCGATCGCTCGCTGTTGAGGTAGCCCGTGTCGTCGAGCACGAACAGCTCTTCCCCATGCGTGCGCTGCCCGGCGCCCGCGCCGGTGGTCACGGTTCCCAGTCCATGCAACGCCATGGGGTTCTGGGTGCGCTCCAGGACGCCCGAGTAAATGGCCTCGTTCTGCCGCCCCCGTAGCGTCAGCTTCTCCACCCCCCGGACTTGGAACTTCCACCCAGGGCCGGCAGCCATCGCCTCTTCCGCGAGGTCGAGGTGAGCCTCCGGGGTCTGCGGCTTCTGCTTCTGCCGCACCCACGGGCTCTGCGACGCCGTCGAGCCCGGCTCCCCAGTGGTGCAGGCTGCCAAGGTCAGGGGGGTCAGCAGGACCAGGAGGGTGGCCGGTCGCAAACGGGTCTTCATCTGCTCTGCTCCTCCGAGGGCTCCTCACACAACAACTGGAGGCTACGACGCACGGCGGCGCGATTGGTTGTATGGCGACCGCTGTAAGACCGACCTCTCCATGACCGTGATGCGTGCTGTCGGACGAGTTGTACGAAATCTTCCCTAGAGCCGGGCTCAGGGCTTTCGTCCCAGGTGAGGATGATGGCGCCGTCCGTGTGCCTCCTCACTGACCCATCGGACCCGCCCTGGAGTGCCCGCCCGCTGAGGTCTCGTCCGTCATTACACGCCCTAACGGGGACGCCCGTGCATCACAGGCGTCCCGGACGGCATGGGGCCGCCCGGGAGCCCGTCACCAATAGAGCTGAACAAGGGCGCACACGCCGCGACGGAGGTCAGTTGATGCGAGGACAGGAACTGCCACACCTCCGCAACGTCCATCTCCTCCGCGCGGACGTGGAACGCGGCACCGTAGAACGTGAAGAGCACAGGGCTGAGCCCGCCAAGTGCCGGAACAACCACCGGCAACAGAGCAACGCACGCCGCCACCAGAAACGGTCTCCGGCTACCCGCGCGGGCCAGGCGTCGGATGCCGCCCGTGACGGACACCGCGCCTGCCAGGAGGAGGTGCAGGCGTAGAGCGGCAGTGGGATCAGCAATCCAGGTCACCCAAGCCGTGACCGCGAAAAGCGCTCCGCTGGTCGCCAGCGCCGCCAGCCATGGACTGCGCCGACACCCGGCGTGCAGATGCCACCTGGCCCTGAGAGCCGTAGCCGCTGGGCGCATCACCGTCCCCGGCCTGGACGCGGAGGGGCACCTTGCCCGCCGGACCGGTGCGGTCGCCGTGCCACCGCAGGCAGCACAACTCCGTTTCGACAAAAGGGACTTGGCATCGCCGCCATTGCATGCAATCGATGTCGTCACCAGCGGTGAGCGGCACGAGCACGCGCCGCGCATCACGCCTCGGGCCCTTGTCGCCGACCGACAGTTCCGCAGGAGTCCGTCTCGCCTGTGATCACGCCCCTCGTCCAACCGCTTCACAGGCACGGATCAACCGGCGACTCGATCCGGAAATGGAAGAGACTTTCCGTTAACGGGTCTGCTACATGCCCGAAATACCCGTGCAACATCCGGGCCGTTAGCTGCCGCATCAACCGTCCGGCACGACGCCGGTAGGGGATGGGGCACAGCAAGAAGGAGCACGACATGACGGCCACGGACAGCGCGGACGCGGACAGAACCGCCACCCCGCCCGGGTACTCCCCCCGTCTCTACAACGCGGACCTCGCCCCCGCCACCGAGCGCAAGTGGGGCGCCTTCAGCATCTTCAACGTCTGGACCTCGGACGTGCACAGTCTGTACGGCTACTTCCTGGCCGCCAGCCTGTTCCTCGTCGCGGGCAACACCTTCAAGTTCCTCATCGGCATCGGTGTGGGCTCGCTGATCATCTACTGGCTGATGACCCTCATCGGCAAGGCGGGCGTCAAGACCGGTGTCCCCTACCCGGTCCTCGCCCGCGCCTCGTTCGGCACCTTCGGCGCCAACGTCCCGGCTCTCGTACGGGCCGTGGTCGCCACCTTCTGGTACGGCGCCCAGACCAGCGCCGCCGCCGGCGCCATCGTGGCCTTCCTCGTCCGCTACGACGGACCCGAGAACCTGCACGAGACAACCCGGCTCTTCGACCACAGCGGCCTCGAAGTGCTGTGCTACCTCGGCGTCTGGGCCGCCCAACTGCTCATCATCAGCAAGGGGATGGAAACGGTCCGCCGTTTCCAGGACTTCGCCGGCCCGGCGGTGTGGCTGATGATGCTGATCCTCGCGATCGCGCTGTCCGTGAAGGCCGGGACGCTGTCCTTCTCCGTCGACATGCCGAGCGGCGACCTTGCCGCACTCGCCAAGAGCGCCACCGGGCTCGACGTCAGCCCGGGCTCACTCGCCGCGATCGCGGCGATAGCCGCCACCTGGGTGACGTACTTCGCCGCCCTGTTCCTCAACTTCGGTGACTTCGCACGCTTCACCCCGGACACGAAGGCCCTGAAGAAGGGCAACATCTGGGGCCTGCCAGTCAACCTGATCCTCTTCTCCCTCGTCGCCGCGATCACCACGGCCGCCGCCAGCAAGGTGTACGGCGAGGTCATGCTCGAACCGGCCGAGATCTCCGCCAAGTTCGACAGCGCGTTCCTCGTCCTGCTCGCCGCCCTGACCTTCGCCGTGGCGACCCTCGGCATCAACGTCGTCGCCAACTTCGTCAGTCCCGCCTTCGACTTCGCCAACGTGGCCCCGAAGTACGTGACCTTCCGCAGGGGCGGCCTCATCGCCGCCGTCATCGCGCTCCTGCTCTACCCACTCCACCCCTGGGACAACGCCCCCAGCTTCGTCAACGCCATCGGCTCGACGATGGGCCCCATCTTCGGTGTGATCGTCGTCGACTACTACCTCATCCGGAAGACACAGCTGAACGTGCCCGCTCTGTACGAGGAAGGCGGGGAGTTCCGCTTCCAGGGCGGCTGGAACGTACGGGCGTTCGCCGCCGGGGCTGTGGGCGCCGTCTTCTCCAGCATCCTCCCCGTCTACGGACCGTCCGGATACGGAGCGACGCTGGGTCCGTACTCCTGGTTCATCGGAGTCGTCGTGGCCGGGGTGCTCTACTTCGCGTTCAGCGGAGGCAGGAGCCCCCTCACAGCGAGGACGGCGGCAACACAAGCGCCGGAGGCGACAGAGGCATAGGAGTCAGCTTCTTCCAGCAACCCGAGTAGGGCGCCCGACCTGGGCTGATGCCGGTCAGGCGCCCTCTTCGTCGTGCAGCGGGCGGTGCTGTCGCCATCCCAACACCCCTGGTACCGGCTCCCCGATCTCTCACCAGCGCGCAGCACGAACAGCCCCACGACCGGCCCCATCCCACGGCGATCCACCTCAATGGGCCTCGGGGTCGCGGACGTGGCCAAGACCCTCGGTCCCAGCAGCAAGAAGGAGACGGTGAACACAGCGCTGCGCGAGGTTCTGGAGAACCGGCGGCGGGGCCTGGCCCTCACCCGCCTGCGGGCGGCGGCCGAGGAGGGCGCCTTCGATGGACCTCTTCGAGGACAAGGGGAACTACCGCCGGTGAACGCCGCGCAATACCTGATCGAGACCAGCGCACTCGCCCGCATGCTGCGTGGCGACGCCGAGCAGTACGGATGGGACCATGCAGCGGCCGCCGGGCTCATCGCCACCTGCCCCATCACCAAGCTGGAGTTCTTCAACAGCGCACACTCCGCCGCCGACCGCGCACAGGGCATCGAGGACATGCGCCCGCTCGTCGGCTGGGTGCCGGCCGACGACAGCGCCTACGACCGGGCCTGGCGGGTCCAGGAGCTCCTCACCCAGCGCGGGCAGCACCGCAGCGCCGGGGGCGTCGACCTAACGAAGACGGCGCCACGCGAGATGAGTCGTCGCTGCTGGACGAGATCGTCCGGGAGGGCGCCCGCAGGATGCTGGCCGCCGCGCTGGAAGCCGAGGTCAACGCATACATCGCCGAGTTGGCCGACCAGCGGGACGATAACGGGCGGCGGCTGGTAGTGCGCAACGGCTATCACCAGCCAAGGAAGGTCACCACCGCGGCCGGGACCGTGGAGGTGAAGGCCCCGCGGGTGAACGACAAGCGCACCGACCTCGATACGGGCGAACGCAGGCGGTTCTCCTCGGCGATCCTGCCGCCTTGGGCCCGGAAGTCCCCGAAGATCAGCGAGGTGCTGCCGCTGCTCTACCTGCATGGGTTGTCGTCTGGGGACTTCGTGCCCGCGCTGGAGCAGTTCCTCGGCAGTTCGGCCGGGCTGTCGCCGGCCACGGTCACGCGGCTGACGGCCCAGTGGCAGGCCGACCACGCTGCCTTCATGGACCGCGATCTGTCGGCCACGGACTACGTGCACGTGTGGGCCGACGGCATTCACCTGCGCATACGCCTGGAGGAGGCCAAGGCTGCCGTGCTGGTGGTGATGGGCGTGCGGGCGGATGGCACCAAGGAGCTGATCGCGCCGGCCGACGGTTATCGCGAGTCGACGGAGGCGTGGGCGGGCCTGCTACGCGACTGTGCCCGCCGGGGCATGCGCGCCCCGGTGCTGGCCGTCGGGGACGGCGCGCTCGGATTCTGGAAGCCCCTGGCCGAGGTGTTCCCCGACACCCGCGAACAAGGATGCCGGGTTCACAAAACCGCAAATGTTCTCGATTCCCTGCCGAAGTCGGCCCAGCCCGCGGCCAAGTGCGCCATCCAGGACATCTACAACGCCGAGAACAAGGAGCGGGCCCGCAAAGCCGTCGCCTTATTCGCCAAGCGGTACAACGCGAAGTACCCCAAGGCGGTCAAGAAGATCGTGGACGATGAGGACGAGCTGCTGGCGCTCTACACGTTCGCCACCGTGCGGCTGCGGACCAAGGTGACGAAGGGTGCCGGCCGCCGCGCCGCCGGGCTGGCGATGGTTTTCAAGCTGGTCGAGTCAGCCCAGGCCCGCTGGCGGGCTGTGAACGCACCCCACCTCGTCGCTCTGGTCCGTGCCGGGTCCCGCTTCGAACGCGGCCACCTCGTCGAACGCCCCGAGACCCTCTCGGCGTGAGCAGCCTCAGCCGATCCGCAGAAGCCGGGAGGATCTCAGGCACCCGTGCGCCGTATGTGCAGGTGGCCGTCGCGGGGGAAGGAGGGCGGTGCCGCGGGCAGGATGGTGTCGAAGTCGTAGCGGCTCTTCTGTGCAACCCGGCACGATGCCAGGTTGTCCACCTGGTGCAGGAGTTCGAGACGCTCCAGCCCGTCGGCTTCGAAGGTGTCGAAGGCCCAGCTGGTGAGTGCCTCCAGAGCGCGGGAGGCCACTCCCCGCCCGCGAGCGTGCGCCGCGGTCCAGTAGCCCACTTCGGCCGCCGGTTTGCCGGAGGTGACTTCCTTGAGGACCACGTTGCCCACCAACTGTTCGCGAACTGAACCGGGTTGTGTCTCAAGGACGGCGAAGCCGAACCGGTCCCCCGCTGCCCAGCCCTGCTGCTGAGCCTGCACCCAGCGTGCCCCGTCGGCATCGTCGTCCACGACAGAGCTCGCCCACTGGCGCAGTGCGGGATCCCGGCTCACCTCGACCAATGCGGCAACGTCCTCCATGCGCCAGGGGCGAAGAACGAGAGCGGGAGAGACCGGCGACGCGGCCACCTGAAGTACGACCGGGGCACTCATCAACCGATCATATGCGGCGGCGTTTTCACCCGACGCCAGCCGCGTCCGCCCCATGCCGCCTTGCGACCGCCCCGTCATTGCTGTGTCCGGACGCGCAGAGCCTGGACGGACCAATCGAACACTGGAGCCAGACTCTCCGGGGCCGGCCAGCCGTTGACCACTGCGAGCAGCTGGAGGTACCGCTCCCTGCGGGGGTCACTCACGCTCTCCAGCCGAGTCGCCAGCCGGCGGCGAAGCTCAACGTCGTCGGGGCGGCCGAGGAGGTGCGCGCAGTGCGCCGTGAACGCCGCGACGATCGGATCGGCCTGGGGCGAGGCCGGGTCGATGCCGGCGGCCAGGGCCGGGCCGACCTGGTCACGGACGACTGCGGCAATGCCGCGACGCGGGCCCATCATGTCGCTTCGGGTCTGCTCGGCTGCCTGGTCCTCGACCGTCCGCCGCACCATGGTGCGGAAACCCGGGTCCAGGGACATTTCGGCCAACTCCACCCACGCCTGGACCTGCTCTGCCTCCGGGTTGTCGGGCAACTCGGGGGTCATCGAGCGCATGACCCCCGCGAATGCGGGGGCGGCGTCAAGACCGCCGAAGACGGCGTCGAGGAAATCGCCGATCAGACGTCGGCGTTCGTCCTCGGAAAGCTGGGCCAGCCGGTGCATGAGTTCCGTCTCCTCAGGTGTGGACCCGCGCTCGGCCACCGCCATCAGCACCGCGCGCCGCAGGCGCAGGACGCGGATCTGCGCTGCCAGTGCTTCGGCGTGCGCCGCGGCGACCTCGGGAAGCGAGAGCTCGCGGTCCACGACCTTGCGGATCGTGGGAAGGTCCAGTCCCAGCTCGCGCAGGGTCCGCACGAGGTCCAGGCGTGCGACGGCGTCGATGCCGTAGAGGCGGTAGCCGGCCGGGCTGCGGTCCGTCGGCGCCACGATTCCGCGATCGGAGTAGAACCGAATGGTCTTGACCGTGAGACCGGTCCGTCGAGCGAGTTCGCCGATCGAGTAGAGCGTGTCGCCGTCCATGCCCCCACCTTTGTGTCTCCCCCTACTGGAGACTCAAGCCCCTCGCCTGCCAGCAGGCAACCACTCCTCATCCACAAGGCTTGACAATTCCTCCCCTCGGAGTCCTCGCTGTGCTCGCCAGGTAACGCACAAGCAGGCAACAGAAGCGAGCCATAGGGGGTCTCTCGTATTCGATCACTATGCCGCGCGACATCGCCGAAGCCGCCAAGGCCCGCAGCGGCCCCTCCGGGCTGTCCGCCTACGTGGCCGCCGCCGTGGCCCGTCAGATCGAACGCGACAATCTCAACGAGCTCATCCAGGTCGCCGAGGCCGAGCACGGGCCCGTCACGGACGAGGAGATCCAGACTCTCCGCGACCAGCTCCACCAGGCCCGACAGGAACAGACACGGGACGGGACGAACGCCGCGTGACCCGCCCTCCCGCCGCCCCCGGTGGCACCCTTGTCCTGGACAGCGAAGGACTGGCCAAGGCCGTGCTACGCGATCGCACAGTCACCGGCTGGCTCGCCCTCGCACGCGCCGACGACCTGCGAGTGATCATCTCTGCGGCAACCCTCGTTGAGGTGGTCCACCCCCGGATCAACCGGCCGGCCCTGGAGTGGACGCTGTCCCGCCTTGTCATCGAACCGATCACAGAGCCCATCGCCCGCCACGCCGCCGCGCTCCTCGCCGACGCCGGGCTGCACGGCCACAAGTGCGCCATCGACGCCATGCTCAGCGCCACCGCCCTCGCCGCCCCGGGACCTGTCACGATCCTCACCTCGGATCCCGAGGACCTCACTGCGCTGTGCGGCCGACGCGTCACGGTAATGAAGATCTGACGATCTCGGCACCAACTGCTCCACGACCAGTTCCGGCAGTCAAAGGCTGACTTCCGGAAGCGGAACGAGCCCTCTCGGACCACTTAGTCTGTCAAGGCACTGGCGTAGCGGGTCGGCAGGACCTCCACGCTGTTGTCGGCGCGCTCGACAACCTCGGCGGATCGACGCCGCGTTGAGTCGCGTCGACAGCGCCGAGTGCCGAAGGTCGTACGGCGCACAGCGGGATCCAGAATCACTGGATCCCGCTTTTCGGCATTCCTGCCGAGCCGCTCAAGGCCGGCCACGACCCCGGCTCTTCGCGAAGTGACGGCGCGCCGCCGTCGCCAGCAAGGCCGCACCCGCGCAGCCGACCAGGAGCGTTCCCCATTCAGGGACGTGGGCTGCCCGTAGGAGGCCTGCGACGCCGAAGCTCGTGTTCCAGCCGGCCTCTGTGATGGCCGAGCCGAAGCCCTGGATGGCCAGGATGGCGCCGAACAGCCAGAGCAAGCCTTGACGTGAGTTGGTGTTCGTGGTGTTGAGCTGCTGCTTTGGCATGACGGGACCTCTCCGGGAGTTCTTTTCGATGCGAGCGCATCACATCGTGCAGGGTCGGGAGATATGATGCAAGCGCATCGGAAAAAATTGGTTCGGAGGGGAGCGGCGCGTGCCCAAGCAGGTCGACTACGAGGAGCGGCGGCTGCGGATCGCCGAGGCGGTGTGCGCTCTGATCGCGCGTTCCGGGATGGAGGCCGTCAGTCTTCGGGACGTCGCCGCCGAGGCGGACGTGTCCATGGGAGCCGTGCAGCGGTGCTTCCGGAGCAAGGAGGACATGCTGCTGTTCGCCCTGGAGCACATCTCACAGCGCGTCAGCGAGCGCGCCGACCAGCGCATCGCCGCGACCTCCACCCCACAGGCCGCGTCCACCCTGCTGTCGCACACGCTGGCCGAACTCGCCCTGCTGGACGAGGAGTCGCGGGCCCAGGCGCATGTGTGGCTGGCCTTCGTCGGTCATGCTCCCGCCAGTGAGAGGCTCGCCGCCGTCCTGCACGAGACGTACGGCAAGCTCCATGACCTCGTCGTGTGGCTCATCCGCTACGGCCAGGACAGCCAGGAGATCCCGCAGCATCTCGACGCCGCCCAGGAGGCGGATACGCTCCTCGCCGTTGCCGACGGTCTCACCGTTCACGTTCTCGCGGGGCATCACTCCGCGGAGACGGCGTCGGCCGTCCTTCAGCGTCACGTCGAGTCGCTGTTGCGGTGAGCGGCCGTCCGGGTGCTTTCAGCACTTTCGCCCCATAGGCACCATTGTTCTACGGTGGATACGGGTGGACAGAACGACGCTGCTCATACCCGCACCGATCATCGAGGTGACGGCCATGACGGAGACCACACAGCGCAGAGACACCGCTCCCCCTGAGGCCCGGGGAAGCACCGCGATCGCGGACACGGTCGTGGCGAAGATCGCGGGCATGGCTGCCCGGGAGATCCCCGAGGTGCACAACCTCGGCGGAGGGATGACCAGGGCCTTCGGGGCCGTGCGTCAGCGCGTGCCCGGTGGGGGCGGTGGGGTCACCCAGGGGGTGAAGGTGGAGGTCGGTGAGCGCCAGGCCGCCATCGACCTCGACGTGGTCGTCGAGTACGGCGCCGCCATCGCCGACACCGCCGCGGACATCCGGACGAACGTCGTCAACGCGGTGGAGCGGATGACCGGACTGGAGGTCATCGAGGTCAACATCGCCGTCGACGACGTCCATTTGCCGGACGAGGAGGAGGAGGAGGGCGAGTCCGAGCAGGAGGGGCGGCGCGTGGCCTGAGGATCCAGGTTCGTCAAAGGGAGTGTCACGGGACCCCCGCCAGTCGCAGTAGTGCCGTCGTGCCCGCCGACGCCAGTACGACGACGAGGAACGGGGCCCTGCGCCAGGCGAGCACTCCGCCGGTCAGGACCCCGAGCGGTCGGGCGGGGCCGGTGAAGGCGTGGTCCTCGGTGAGGGCGGACGTGGCGGCCAGGGCGGCGAGCAGGAGGACCGCCGAGACCTCCAGCAGCCTCTCGGCGCGCTCCGGGAGCGTGAATCTCGCGCGCAGGGCCGGCCCGGAGAGGCGGAGCAGGAACGTGCCGACCGCCAGGGCGAGCATCGCCGCCAGCGTCGGCAACGGCGGTATGGCGGCGGCGCTCATCGCATCGCCTCTTTTTTCGTCTTGGCGGCGGACAGGGGCAGGGCGGCCAGGGCCAGCAGGACCGGCAGGCCCGCCGGCAGGAACGGGGTGACGGCCAGGGCGAGGGCCGCTCCGGCCAGCGCCGTGCGCCGCAGGGGCCTGTCCTTCAGCGCGGGAAGGATCAGCGCCAGGATCACCGCGGGGAACATGGCGTCCAGGCCGAGGGCGTCGATGTCCCGCACGACACTGCCGAGCAGCGCGCCCAGCGCGGCGCCGACGGGCCAGCAGATCAGGATGCCCAGGCCGCAGAGCCAGTACGCGGCCCGCTTGCGCTCCGGCTCGTCCTGGGCGAGGGCGAAGACGACCGTCTCGTCGTTCATGAGATGCGCGCCGAGCGCTCCACGCCAGCCCCGCCCGAGGACGTCGGGTACGGCCAGACCGAACGGCAGATGGCGCGCGTTGACGAGCAGCCCGGCCAGCAGCGCGGCGAACGGGCTGCCCCCTGCGGCGATGATCCCGACGAACAGGAACTCGGACGAGGCGGCGAGGACGAGCACCCCCATCAGGACCGGGAACCACCAGGCGAACCCGGATGTGACCGCGACGGCGCCGTACGACAGGCCGACCACCCCTACCGCCAGGCAGACCAGCGCGATGTCGCGGAGCAGGGAACCATCCGGTGGGCAATCCGGTGAACCATCCGGTGTTCTCCAAAACGAACGCATGATTTTTATACTGAACAGCGTTATGGTGTTCGTCAAGACGAACGAGCGAACACTCGGAGCAAACACGCCATGCCCGACGCCGCCTCCGCCCCTGCCCCCAAGCCACCGATCGAGGTGATCGCCGCGTCGCTACGGGCGGAACGCGTCCGGGCGGGGCTGTCCCTCACCGAGGTCGCCCGCCGGGCCGGGCTCGCCAAGTCCACGCTCTCCCAGCTGGAGTCGGGCACCGGGAATCCGAGTCTGGAAACTCTGTGGGCGCTCTGCGTGGCCCTGGAGATCCCCTTCTCGCGGCTTGTGGCCGTGGAGCGGCCGCGGGTGCAGGTGATCCGGGCGGGGGAAGGGCCGGCCGTCGGGTCCGAGCAGAACGACTACCGGGCCACGCTCCTCGCCGCGTCCCCGCCCGGGGTCCGGCGGGACGTCTACAGCATCGCCGCCGAGCCCGGGCCGCAGCGTTCCTCGGCGCCACACCCGCCCGGAGTCGTCGAGCACGTCGTGATCAGCGCGGGCCGGGCCCTGGTGGGCGTCGCCGACGAGCCGGTGGAACTCCGCCCGGGCGACTACGTCTGCTATCCGGCCGATGTCCCGCACGTCTTCCAGGCGCTGGAGCCCGGCACTCGCGCGGTACTCGTCTCCGAGCACCACTGAGCATCCACGGCTCCCCGTCTCCTGTAAGCGTTTCCGGTCGAACATCTTGCCGTTCCACCAGTATTGACGGGTACTCAGCTCGATGCTTCCATCGCAGCTGTGAAAACGCTTTAACCGCCGGGGCTTCCGGCCCTCGGTCGACGCGGCCGGCCCGAAGGAGACGAAGTTGTCATGCGCATGAGGTTTACCGCGACAGTCCTGGCCGTCTGCGCCACACTCACCGTCGCCGCCGCGGGCCCCACCCCGACGGTGAAGGCCGCGCGCGTGATGGAGAACCTCGGTCGCGGCGTCGTGGCCGTGCGCTCCAGCAGCACCCAGGTACTGGTCTCCTGGCGGCTGCTGGGGCTCGACCCGGAGGGCATCGGGTTCAACGTGTACCGGTCCACGGCCGGCGGCGCGTACGTGAAGCTCAACTCCGGTGTACTGACGGGCGGGACGAACTACACCGACTCCACGGCCGATCTCACACGCGCCAACAGCTACCGCGTGACCCCGGTCGTCGGCGGCCGGGAGCAGGCACCCAGCACTGCCTTCACGCTGTCGGCCGGCCATGCCGTGGAGCCCGTGGTGCGCGTGCCGTTACGGCCCGGCGGGGCGGTGAAGTTCGTCTGGGTCGGCGACCTCGACGGCGACGGCGAGTACGACTACGTCGTCGACCGGCAGACCTCCCCGCAGAAGCTGGAGGCGTACAGCGGGGACGGTGACTTCCTCTGGGAGGTCGACCTGGGTCCGAACAGCCGGAACCAGGACAACATCGAGCCGGGGTCGTCCGCGATCGACCTGGGCCACTGGGACGGTGTCACGGTCTACGACTTCGACAGCGACGGCCGTGCCGAGGTCGCCCTGCGGATCGCCGACGGGGTCAGGTTCGGCGACGGGACGACCTGGACGCACGAGAACGACGCTCGGCAGTTCATGGCCGTACTCGACGGCCGCACCGGAGCCCTGCGCAACTGGTCCGCCGTCCCCACGACGTATCTGGCGGACGGCCCGATGGCCGCACGCCTGGGGGTGGCGTATCTCAACGGCACCACGCCGAGCCTGGTCGCCTACATGAAGAACCGTCGGGACGACGGGGCCTTCAACCTGATGATGGGCGCCTGGAAGTTCGACGGCGACTCGCTGGACCGCCAGTGGACGTGGCAGCGCGGCGGCCAGGACGCACCCGACGGGCACAACACGCGCGCCGTCGACGTCGACGGCGACGGGACGGACGAGGTCGCCGAGATCGGGTTCGTGCTGGGCGGCAACGGCTCGCTGCGCTACTCGATGGGACCGAAGGGCATCGTCCACGGCGACCGCTTCCACATCGCCGACATGGATCCGAGCCGCCCGGGCCTGGAGGGCTACGGCGTGCAGCAGAACAACCCGAGCGGTCTGCTCGAGTACTACTACGACGCCGCGAACGGCAACGTGATCTGGCGGCACGGCGGCGGTCCCGCCGACGTCGGACGCGGCATGGCGGGTGACGTCGACCCGCGCTTGACCGGCATGGAGGTCTGGTCCTTCTCCGGCCTCTACAACGCGGCCACCAACCGGCTCGCCGAGCCGGACACCTCGCTGCGCCCCTGGCCGCAGCTGGGCCTGTGGTGGGACGGCGACCTCACCATGGAGCTGCTCAACGACGGCAAGATCGAGAAGTGGGACCCGGCCCGTCCGACGCCGAGCGGCAGCCTGCCCCGACTGGTCAGCACCTGGAACCACGGCGCGGTCAAGGCCGCCCAGGGCGGACCCACCCTCGTCGGCGACCTCTTCGGCGACTGGCGCGAGGAGGCCGTGTACACCAACGCGGCCCACGACGAGCTGATCGTCTTCACCACGAACCAGCCGACGACCCACCGGCTGTACACCCTGGCCCACAACCCCGCCTACCGGAACGCCATGACGTTCAAGGGCTACATGCAGTCCCACCACGTCGACTACTTCCTCGGAGCGGGAATGGCCAGGCCGCCCCGGCCGGACATCGTCTACGCGCCGTGAGAGGTGCGGCGGCCAGACGAGGAAGGCCGCGGGTCAGGCCGAGTGCTTGCGCGAGGCCGACTTCTTCGCGGGCGTCTTCTTCGCGGTGCTCTTCGCGGTGCTCTTCGACGCGGTCTTCTTCGTGCCCTGGCCGGACTTGGCGGTCGACTTCTTCGCGGATGCCGTGGTCTTCTTGGCCGCCGTCTTCTTCGCGGTGGACGCCGACTTCTTGCCGCCGGTCTGCTTGGGCGCCGCGCGGGCCGTCTTGCGCTGCGGGAGCGACTTGACCTCGGCGTGCTCGCCGGCCTCCTCGCCCCTGGACTCGCGGGCCGCGCGGACGCTGTCCTCCAGGGCCGCCATCAGGTCGAGGACCTTGCCGCCCGTGGCCGGCTCGGGGGCCTGCGGCAGGGCCTCGCCGGCGGCCTTCGCGGCGATGACCTCCTCCACCGCCTCGCGGTACTCGTCGTGCAGGTCCCCCAGGTCGACCTCGCCCAGAGTGTCCATCAGGGCGTCGGCCAGGTCCAGCTCCTTGTCCCGGACCGTGACGTTGGTGTCGGGGGCCACGCCCTCGGGGGCGCGGACCTCGTCCGGCCACAGCAGGCCGTGCATGGCGATGGCGTCTGAGACGACCCGGAGCATGCCCAGGCGTTCCCGGCCCCGCAGGGCGAACTTGGCGATCGCCACCTTGTTGCTGCGCTTCAGCGCCTCCCGCAGCAGGGTGTACGGCTTCGCCGCCGGGGCGCCGCTCGCCTGGAGGTAGTACGCGGCGTCCATCTGGAGCGGATCGATCCGGTCGCCCGGGACGAAGGCGACGATCTCGATCGTCTTGGCCGTCGGGATCGGCAGGCTGGACAGGTCCTCGTCGGTGATCGGGATGATCGTGCCGTCCGCGTCCTCGTAGCCCTTGCCGATCTCTTGCTGGGTGACCTCCCGGTCCTCCAGCTCGCAGACCTTGCGATAGCGGATGCGGCCGCCGTCCTCGGTGTGGATCTGGCGGAAGGAGATCGAGTGGCTCTCGGTGGCGTTCACCAGCTTGATCGGAATGCTGACCAGGCCGAAGGAGATGGCGCCGTTCCATATGGATCTCACGTGCAGCACCCTTCCGGTCACTCTCGGGAGTGTTTGTCACGATTCGCGTGGGATTCTTATCGTATGGCGCCTATCACAGAGGTGGAGGGACGACGGCTCCCGCTCAGCAATCTGGAGAAGGTGCTGTATCCCGCAACCGGCTTCACCAAGGGCGAGGTCCTGCACTACTACGCGACCGTCGCCGAGGTCCTGCTGCCCCATCTGCGCGATCGGGCGGTGTCCTTCCTGCGGTATCCGGACGGGCCGGACGGGCAGGTGTTCTTCACGAAGAACGTCCCGCCGGGTACGCCCGACTGGGTCACCACCGCCGAGGTGCCGCGGGTCGAGGGGCCCTCGCGGATGGTTCTGGTGCAGGACCTGCCGAGCCTGATGTGGGCGGCCAACCTCGTCACGGAGTTCCACACCCACCAGTGGCTCGTCGACTCGCCGGACGAGGCCGACCGCATCGTCTTCGACCTGGATCCGGGAGCGCCCGCGAGCATCGTGCAGTGCTGCGAGGTCGCGCTGTGGCTGCGGGAACGGCTCGCGGCGGACGGCTTCGAGGCCTACGCCAAGACCTCCGGGTCCAAGGGGCTGCATCTGCTCGCCGCCGTGCGCGGGGCGTCCTCCGAGCGGGTGTCCGAGTACGCCAAGGAGCTGGCCGTCGAGGCGGAGAAGGCCATGCCCCGGCTCGCGCTGCACCGGATGACCAGGAACCTACGGCCAGGGAAGGTCTTCGTCGACTGGAGCCAGAACGCCGCGCGCAAGACCACGGCGACCCCCTACACCCTCCGGGCCCGCCCCGAGCCGACCGTCTCGGCGCCCGTGACCTGGGAGGAGGTCAAGGAGTGCGGCTCCCCCGGGCGCCTGGACTTCCACGCCACCGACGTCGCACCCCGGATGCAGGACTACGGCGATCTGCTCGCGCCGCTCCTCGAAGCGGGCAGCGCGGGGCGGCTGCCTTAGCTGACCAGAGGCCTGACAGGACGCCCTGAGCCAAGGGCTTGGCGGCACGCCCTCACACCCGCGTCCAGGTGTTCCGGTCCCGGGCCATCGCGTGCAGGGCCTCCACGTCCGCCGGTTTCAGGACGCCGCCCTGGCGGGTCAGGGTCTGCACCTCCAGGTCCGTGAGGACCCGGACCTCGCGCGGTGCGGCCGGGACCGACACGGCCGTCGGGCCGACCAGGGCGAGGACGGGGCGGACCTCCGCCGTCAGGGCGTAGGAGGCACGGTCGGCGTCGGCGCGGACGCGGCGGAGCAGGGCGGCCGGTTCGCGGCGGCCCAGGGTGACCGTGGGGTCGGCGACCGTCACCCGCTGCTTGCGCGCGTACAGGGTGTGCAGGGCGAACAGCCCGCCGGGGCCGATCAGCAGGTGGTGGATGCGGCTGCCGCCGGGGAGCGGGACGGAGTGCACGGCGTGCCAGCCCGCGCCGTCCATACGGTCCAGGGCGTCCCCGACCGTCTGCTCCGCCTCCAGGGCCCGGCGGCGCGGGTCGGGGCGCAGCCGGCGGGCCGGGGCGGGGTCGCGGTCGAGGGCGACGAGGAGGGCCTCGCCGGGGCGGTTGGGGGCCAGGTCGTCGTCGGGGTGCAGGGTCAGACGGGCGAGCTCGGCGGGGGTCGGCACGGGGGGCGGCCCGACCGTCACCGGGCCGGTGATGAAGGGGCCGAGGGCCCGGAGGACGTCGTCCTCACGGTCCTCGCCCAGCAGGTTGACCCGGCCCGCCTCACGGTCGTACCAGGCGATGTTCCTGCCGTCCGGGAGGCAGACGTACAGCCGCTCCTGACCGTGCCGCCAGGTCGGTATGACGCGCAGTCCGTCCATGCATCATCACCCCAGTCCATGGGAACAGGCGGGGTGCTACGGGGGCAAGAACCCGGTTACCTTTGAGAGGAGTTGGGCGGTGATGCTGGGGAGGCGCCGTTGCGTACCCGCAGGAAACCCGATGTGCCGGCTCCGGAGAGTCCGTGGAGCGAGGTCGTCCCCGGGTTGTGGATGGGCGGCCACGAGTACGCCGGGGCCTTGGGCCATCCGGAGTTCGCCGTCGTACGGGACGAGTTCGACCTCGTGCAGACGCTGCTGCGGCTGCCAGGACACGGGCCCGATCCGGACGTCCGGCACCACGTCTGGCCCATACCCGACGGGCCGCTCGACGGGACGCAGCTCGCCGGCGTGATCCGGCTGGCCGAGGCCGCGTGCGAGGCGCTGGACGAGGGCCGCAAGGTGCTCGTCCGCTGTTACCACGGGTACAACCGCTCCGGCCTCGTCGTCGCGCACGCGCTGATGCGGCGGGGAAGCTCCGCCGACTCGGCGATCCGGCTGATCCGGGACCGCCGTTCGCCCTGGGCGCTGCACAACGAGCTGTTCGTCGAGTATCTGCGGGCCGGGCTGGCGACGGCCCGGCTGCTGGAGGAGCTCACCGAGTAGGGCGGCGACGGACTCCCTCGCGCGCAAATAGGACTTCCCTACGAATAAGGTGTACGGGGCCGACGGTCGGTCCGAGCCGTGTGATCACCCTCGAACCGCAGGAGTGCAGTGCCCGTCAGCCGCCCCGGAAGCCGCGTCGACAGCTTTTCCGGCCGCCCCGATGACCTTGCCGGGCACTCGGATGGCTTTTTCGGCCGCTCGAGTGGACCTTCCGGCCGCTCGAGTGGACCTTCCGGTGGTTCGAGTGGCCCTGTCCGCCGCCCCGACGGCATTCTCGGCCGTTCTGACAGACTTTCCGGCCGCCTCGGAAGCCGCCTCGGGCGGACGGGAAGCGTGCGGGGCGGGCCGGGAAGCCCGTCGGGCCGACCGGAAAGCCAGCCGGGCCGCTTGGGAAACCTGGTGGGCCGACTGGGAAACCTGGTGGGCCGAGCGGGACGCCTCCTCGACCGCCGGGAAAGCCTGGCGGACCGACCGGGCAGCCGGCCGGGTTGCCCGGAAAGCGTGACGGACCGACGAGGAAAACTCCCCGGGCAGCCGGGAAGCCTGCCGGGCCGACCGGAAAGCGGCCTCGGCCACTTCGGAGACTCACCCGGCCGCATCGGCAACCCGCCCGACCACCTCGGAAGCCGCCTCGGGCACCCCGGAACCCCGCCGAACCCACCGGAAAGCAGCCTCGCCCGCATCGGAGCCCTGCCCGGCCGCATCGGAAACCCGCCCGGCACCGACGGAAGCCGTCGCCGGAGGTCCGGGAAGGGCGTCCGGCGTGCCGCCGTCATCGGTCTCCTCTTGGCGACCGCCGTCGGGTGCGGGGACGCCGGTGGGCTGGAGGGTGCCGGTGCGACGCCTACGGCGGTCGGGCCGGCCCGGCTCTGGCCGGAGCTGACGCCGGCGTCCAGTCCGGCCTTCGAGATCGGTGAGGTGAACACCGAGGTGGTCAAGGGCGTCAAGGTCCCCGGCGACGACATCCGCCGGGTGGACCCGGTCGGGGTCGTCCGGGCCGAGATGGCCGCGAGCCCGGGCGACTACGACGGCGACAAGGCGCCCTACCGCGACACGAACCGCAGGATGGCCCACTGCGGCAAGGGCCCGGAGCACGGACGCTGCCCGGTTCTCAGGCCGTACTACCGGGACCTGACCGGCGACGGGCGCGACGACCTGGCGCTGGGCTTCCGGCTGCTGCCCGGCAAGACCACCGCCGTGCGCGTCTACACCGTCGAGAAGGACCGGCTCGTGCAGGTGATGGCCTGGGAGGACGCGCTGAGCGGTGTCGAGCTGGCCGGGCGTTCCCTCGTCATCCGCTCGCCGTCCGAGGTCGCGGGCTACGAGTACCGCCTCCAGTGGACCTGGGACCGGGACCAGCGGGCCATGCTCCTCACCCAGGACGAGATGCTGCACACCGGCCCGCGGAGCCACTCCCGGCACCCCTCCGCCGCGCCCTCCCCCGCCCCCTCCGTCTCCCCCTCGGCGAGCACCGGATGAGACCCACGCTCCCTCAGTGGTCCGGGACGCTCGCCGCGAAGGCCGCCGCCTTCATCACCGTGATGTGCTGCGCGCTGGCCGCCCTGCTCGGCGTCCTGGTGCACGTACAGGTGACGAACCAGACCGTCGGCCAGGCCCGCGACCAGGCGTTGCAGCGGCTGACGCAGGCGGCGGAGCGGTACGAGGCCGGGGACTCGCTCAAGCGTGGCGCCGGCGTGGATCCCCCGGGCCTGCCCCGGCCGCTGCGGAACCTGGCGGTCGCCGGGGACCGCGGCACGATGGTCGCCGAGCTCCAGGGGCAGCCCACGATGTGGGCGGCCGGGCCCGCCGACGGCGACCGGGCCCTGGCCGTGGCGGTCGACTACTCGCAGCAGGCCCGCACCATCGCGGGCCTGGACCGGGCGATCCTGTGGTCGTCGGGGCTGGCGATCGGGGCGACACTGCTGGTCGGCGCGTTCGCGGTGACGCGGGTGACGCGGCGGCTGCACACCACGGCGCTTGTGGCCCGGCGGATCAGCGCGGGCGACCTGGACGCGCGGGTGAACGACCCGCTTACGGACCCGCGTACGAAGGGCCCGGCGCGCCCGCAGGACGAGGTGGCCGCGGTCGCCGCCGCGCTGGACTCCATGGCGTCGTCCTTGCAGGGCAAGCTGCTCGCGGAGCAGCGGTTCACCGCGGATGTCGCGCACGAGCTGCGCACGCCGCTGACCGGGCTGCACGCGGCGGCCGAACTGCTGCCGCCGGGCCGCCCGACCGAGCTGGTGCGGGACCGGGTGGCGGCCCTGCGCACCCTCACCGAGGACCTGCTGGAGATCTCCCGGCTGGACACCGGCCGGGAGCGGCTGGAGCTGGACACCGAGTTGTTGGGGCCGTTGGCCGAGCGGGTGGTGCGGGGCGCGGGGAACGACACGCAGGTTTGGGTCGTACGGGATGCGGCCGTGGAGACGGACCGGCGGCGGCTGGAGCGGGTGCTGGGGAATCTCGTGGTGAACGCGCACAAGCACGGGCGGGGGCCGGTCGTGCTGACGGTGGACGGGCCGGTGGTCACCGTTCGGGACAACGGGGACGGTTTTCCGGAGTATCTGCTGGCGCACGGGCCGCAGCGGTTCCGTACGGAGGGCGGGGTCAAGGGGCATGGGCTGGGGTTGACCATCGCGCTGGGGCAGGCCGAGGTGTTGGGGGCGCGGCTGGAGTTCGCCAACGCCCCGGACGGTGGAGCGGTGGCGACCCTGAGACTGGCGGCGGAGTGAGAGCTCGGGGAGGTCGGGGCGCGTTCTCCCATGGCCCACTGTGACGGGCGGCGCCAGGAGGGCGCTCCTAACGTGGCGAATAGTCAGCTTCGGCACCTTCGCCCCCACATGGAGGCCCCCCCCCGTGTCTCTGCGCTCCCGCCTCTCCATAGCAACCGCCGCCGGACTCCTCGCCGCCGCGGCCGCCGTCACGCCCGCCGCAGCCGCGCACGACGACTGGGACCCGAGCGGCGGCAACGGGAACCACCACGGCCACCAAGACCCCAGCGGCGGCAACGGAAACCACCACGACCCGCGCCTCTACGAGGACGTCATCACGGCGAACACGCTGGCGCTGCGAGCGCCCCGAACCGCGGCTCGCAGATCATCCGGCACGCCCACAAGGGCGACATCGTCAGCATCTTCTGCAAGACCGGCGGCGAGACCGTCAACGGCAACCCCCTCTGGTACCTCCTCACGGACGGCACCTGGGCCTGGGGCGCGGCCCGCTACATCGACAACATCAGGCCCGCGCCACGCTGGTGCTGACATTCCATCCCCCAAAGGCACACAAGAGGCACTGTTTGGGTAAGTTCCGGACATGAGCAAGGCCGGAATCACCGTGGCGACGGCGGACCCGCCCGCGCCCTCCGTCCGCCGCCTCCCCCGGCGCCGGGGCATCGAACTCGCCCTCATCGTCCTGGCCGTACTGCTGTCCGTGTACGGCTACTGCGCCGTCGGCCTCGCCCGGCACGGCACCCTCCCGCCCGGTGCGGCCGGCTACGGCGCCGGGCTCGGCGTGCTCGCGCTGCTGGCGCATCTGGCCGTACGCCTGCGGGCCCCGCGCGCCGACCCGCTCCTCCTGCCCATCGGCGTGCTGCTCAACGGTCTCGGCCTGGTGCTCATCTACCGGCTCGACCTGGAGACCCCGGGCGACCGGGCGGCACCGGCGCAACTGATCTGGTCGACTCTCGGCGTGACGCTGTTCATCCTGGTCGTCCTGCTGCTGCGCGACCACCGGGTGCTCCAGCGCTACACGTACGTCTGTGTCGTCGCCGCGCTCGTGCTGCTCACCCTGCCGATCCTGTTCCCGGCGGTGAACGGCGCCCGCATCTGGATCCGGATCGCCGGGTTCTCCATCCAGCCGGGCGAGTTCGCGAAGGTGCTGCTGGCGGTGTTCTTCGCCGCGTACCTGGCCGCGAACCGCAACGCCCTCGCCTACACCGGCCGCCGCATCTGGAAACTCCGGCTCCCCACCGGCCGGGTCCTCGGCCCGATCGTCGCCGTCTGGCTGGTCAGCGTCGGCGTCCTGATCCTGGAGCGGGACCTCGGCACCTCCCTGCTCTTCTTCGGCCTCTTCGTCGTCCTCCTCTACGTCGCCACCGGCCGCACCGGCTGGATCGCCGTCGGTCTGCTGCTGGCCGCGCTGGGGGCGGTCGCCGTCGGCCGGCTGGAGCCGCATGTGCACAGCAGGATCGAGACGTGGCTGCACCCGTTCGCTTCCATCGAGGCGGGCGAGGGCCCGAACCAGCTCGCCCAGTCCCTGTTCGCCTTCGCGGAGGGTGGCATGCTCGGCACCGGCCTCGGACTCGGTCACTCGGCCCTCATCGGCTTCGCCGTGAAGTCGGACTTCATCCTGGCCACGGCGGGCGAGGAACTCGGCCTGGCGGGCCTGTCCGCGATCTTCCTCCTCTACGGCCTGCTGGTGGAGCGCGGCTACCGGGCCGGTCTCGCCGTGCGCGAGCCCTTCGGGCGACTGCTCGCCGTCGGCCTCGCCTCGCTCGTGGCGCTCCAGGTGTTCGTGATCGCGGGCGGGGTGACCGGCCTGATCCCGCTGACCGGCATGGCGATGCCGTTCCTCGCGCAAGGCGGCTCGTCGGTGGTGACCAACTGGGCGATCGTGGCGCTGCTGGTCCGTGTCAGCGACTCGGCACGCCGCCAGTACGACGGGCCGGGCACCCGGTGACGCGGCACATCCGGCACGCCGGCGTCTTCTGCGCCCTGCTGCTGGTGGCGCTGCTGCTGAACGCCGCCCGCGTCCAGGTCGTCCAGGCCCCCGAGTACGACCGCAGCCCCGCCAACCGCCGCCCCGACATCGCCCGTTACTCCGAGCCGCGCGGCGACATCCTGGTCGACGGCCGGCCCGTCACCGGCTCGAAGGACACCCGCGAGCACCTGCGCTACGAACGGACCTACACCGACGGCCCGTTGTACGCGCCGGTCACCGGTTTCGCCTCCCAGTTGTACGGAACGACGCTCCTGGAGCAGGCCGAGGACGGCACCCTGTCTGGCGCGCACCCGATGCTCGCGCCGTTCCCGCTGTGGAACGACTTCACGCGCGCACGCAGCCGCGGCGGCGACGTCGTGACGACCCTCGACCCGGCCGCACAACGGGCGGCGTACAAGGGACTCGCCGGGCGCAAGGGCGCGGTGGCGGCGCTGGAGCCGTCGACCGGCCGGATCCTGGCCCTGGTGTCCGCCCCGTCCTACGACCCCCAGCCGCTCTCCGGCAACGGGGCGGCGGCGACCAGGGCGTGGCGGCGGCTGAACGCCGACCGGGACCGCCCGATGCTCAACCGGGCGGTACGGCAGACGTATCCGCCGGGCTCGACCTTCAAGGTCGTCACCGCGGCCGCCGCGCTGGACGCCGGCGTGGTCAGGGACCTCGACGCGCCGACCGACTCCCCCGACCCGTACACCCTGCCCGGGACGCGGACCCGCCTGACGAACGCGTCCCGGGGCTGCCGGGACGCCTCCGTGCGCGAGGCCTTCACCCTCTCCTGCAACACGGTGTTCGCCAAGCTCGGCGTGGAGGTGGGTGTGACGGACATGACGGCCACGGCCCACGCCTTCGGCTTCAACGACTCGGCGCTCAGGGTCCCCTTCTCGGTGGCACGGTCCACCTTCGACACCTCGCTCGACAAGGCCCAGCTCGCCCTGTCGTCGATCGGCCAGTACAACACCCGCGCCACGCCGCTCCAGATGGCGATGGTCGCGGCGGCCGTCGCCAACGGCGGTCAGCTGCGGGAGCCGTACCTGGTGGAGCGCACGACGCGGCCGAGCGGCAGCACTCTCGCGACATCCAGCTCGCGCGCGGTCCGCCAGGCGATGTACCCCTCGACCGCGGTCCGGCTGCGCGCGCTGATGCGGGAGGTGGTCGAGAACGGCGGCGGACGCCGGGCCGCGATCCGGGGCGCCAAGGTCGGCGGCAAGACCGGCACCGCCCAGCACGGCCTCGGCAACTCGGGCATGCCGTACGCCTGGTTCGTCTCCTGGGCGCAGGGCGACCGCGACCTGGCGCCGCGGGTGGCTGTCGCGGTGGTCGTGGAGGACGCGGAGGCGGCGCGCGGGGACATCAGCGGGGGCGGCGACGCGGCGCCGATCGCGCGGGCGGTGATGGAGGCGGTGCTCAAGTCCCGCTAGCTGTGCTGATCGGACAGGTTGGTGACGCGGCTGGCTGGGGTTTGGCCGCCGATGCCGGTGTGGGGTCGGTGGTAGTTGTACCAGTCCAGCCAGTCG
>NZ_JBITJK010000064.1:0-38526 GCF_044459945.1 Streptomyces sp. NPDC050164 | reverse complement strand
GCGAACATCACGTGACCAACGAGATCGACACCGGCCGGATCGCGGGCGACCTCACCAAATGGCTGGCCGCCCGCACGTTCCAAAACACGGCCTAGCCGGGCCCGTGCGCGGCCCGATAGGTGGTCCAGGCGAGAGTGAGCACCGCCAGAGCGGCGGCCAGCAGCAGCAGCTCCGGCCAGGGCAGCACGTGCTCGATCACGGCCAGCAGATACGGTGCGCCGAAGCCGAGGTAGGCGAATGCCTGGAAGAGCGCGGTCAGCCGGCCCAGGTTCTCGGTGCTCGCCAGGCGCTGCACCTCCATCAGGCCGCACACCAGGCAGCAGCCGTAGCCCGCGCCGAGCACCAGCGCAGCGATGGCGATGAGCCACCAGCGCGCCGGACTGCTCGACGGACGCCGCGCGACCACCCACTGGATGTACAGCCGGAAGCTGGCCGAGCGCTATCCGGAGGTCGAGGTGGACCCCGGTGTGCTGTACATCGACGAGGGTGATGTGCTCACCTCCGCAGGGCAGGCCGCCGGGATCGACCTCTGCCTGCACATGGTCCGCGGCGACCACGGCGTGGCCATGGCCAACACACTGGCGAGACGGCTCGTCGTGGCCCCGCATCGGGCCGGCGGGCAGGCCCAGTTCATCGCCACCCCCTTGCCCGGCGGCAACGGCTCGGGCTCCGGCGGTGACCAGTACGGTCTGTCCGCCCTGCTCGACCGGACGAGGGAACGGCTCGACGAGCCCGTCACGGTCGCCGAGCTCGCCCGCCGGGCGAACATGAGCCTGCGCCATTTCAGCCGCCAGTTCATCGCGCTCACCGGCACCAGTCCCTTGCAGTGGCTGCTCACCCAGCGCATCCGTCGTGCACAGGAACTGCTCGAAACGACCGACAACAGCGTCGAGCGGATTGCCGAGCTGGTCGGAATGGGCACGGCGACCACCTTGCGTCGCAACTTCAATCGCATCGTCGGTATTTCGCCGAGCGCCTATCGGCGCGTGTTCACCGAGTCCCGTGACCTGCAGGCCGATGCCGATCGGCCGACCGCCGACAGCCTGAGCGGAGAAACCCACGCCGCCGCCGACTTGCCGTGGAGTCACCGACCGGCTGGGGTACCCGGAGGGCATGGTTGCCATCAAGGCGCCTGAGGACGCCTATACCGCTGAACCCTTTGTTCCCGAGCGCGGTGGGTTGACCGCTCTGCGGCGGGCCGCTGCCGAGTGTCGGGGGTGCCCGCTGCACCGGGACGCCACCCAGACCGTGTTCGGGGCCGGAAACAAGGACGCTCGCGTCATGCTCGTGGGGGAGCAGCCCGGGGATCAGGAGGACCGGCAGGGGAAGCCGTTCGTCGGGCCCGCCGGGCGGCTCCTGGACCGGGCGCTGGAGGAGGCGGGGATAGACCCCTGCGAGGCCTACGTCACCAACGCGGTCAAGCACTTCAAGTTCACCCAGGCCGAGCCGCGCAAGCGCCGGATCCACAAGGCTCCTACGCTGCGTGAGATGACCGCGTGCGGGCCCTGGCTGGCCGCGGAGCTCGCGGTCGTGGAGCCGGAGCTGATCGTCGTCCTGGGGGCCACCGCCGGGAAGGCGCTGCTCGGGTCCTCCTTCCGGGTCACACAGGTGCGGGGCACGGTGCTGGAGGAGGAGATCCACGGCCGGCCGGAGCGGCTGGTGCCGACGGTGCACCCGTCGTCGGTGCTGCGGGCGGACGACCGGGAGGCGGCGTACCGGGGGCTGCTGTCGGACCTGAAAGTGGCGGCACAGGCACTGAGGTAATAGCTACAATCGCTCCATGCCCCTTACCTTCACCTTCGATCCTGCCGTCACGCCCGACCTGCGCGACGGCATCCTCGACCTGTGGGCCGGCGTCTCCAACGCCGGCGGGGCCGTCGGCTTCGTGCCGCCGGTGACGCGGGAGGACGTCCGCCCCTCGCTGGTGCAGCACTTCGCGTCGATGGCGGACGGGCGGGTCAGGCTGCTCGTCGGGCACGACGAGGAGGGGCGCGTCGCGGCGACCGCGTTCCTCACCCTCAACTCGCACCATCTGATGACGCACTGGCTGTGGCTCTACACGGTGATGGTGCACCCGCGTCATCAGGGCAAGGGCTACGGGCGTGACCTGCTGGCCGCCGCGGCGGACGCGGCCCGCGGCCTCGACGGGATCGAGGCGATCCGCCTCACCTGCCGGGGCGGTCTCGGCCTGGAGCGCTTCTACGAGTCCTGCGGCTACAAGGAGGTCGGCCGCATCCCCGGCGCCATCCGCGTGGCGCCCGGCGACGACCGGGACGACGTCATCATGCTGCTGCCGCTGAACTGAACCCCGCGGTCCGTACCCCCCTGCAGGATCGGCCGTCCGGCGTGCTTCACTGGACGGTGCCCCTTTGGGTGCGTTCTGGCCGTTCGAACCGGAAGAGTGGATTGAGATGCTCCGCTACACGCTGATGCGCCTCGGGATCTTCGTGGGCTGCCTCGTGGTCGTCTGGGGCCTCGTCTACTCCGGCCTCGCACCGCGCGGCCTCGGCGCCAGCAACGGCCTGTGGATCGTCATGCTCGCCCTGCTGCTCTCCGCGCCGATCAGTTTCGTCGTGCTGCGCAAGGAGCGGGACCGGGCGTCCGTGCAGATCGTGCAGCGGGTCGACCGGATGAAGGCCAACCTGGAGGCCAACCGCAGCCAGGAGGACGTCGCCGACGACACGTCCCGGGCGCAGGGCCAGGCCTCGTAAGGTCCCCGCATCGGCGTACAGCGCCCCGTTTCCGTACTTGCTCGGAAACGGGGCGCTTTGTCTTGTGTGGGTGGGGTCGTATTTCGGCCTGTCAAAGCCAGGCTTTGGGGTCCTCAAAGCTCAGGTGTTAAGGTCGATGCCATGAAGTCAGCAGTCGCGCCCTCCATGCCCGTGAGCGTCTTGCTCGTGGCGCGCCTGCACGTGGATCTCTGTCGGTGCGCGTCCGCTACCTGTCGTCCCTGACGTAACGCAACCCCCCGTCGTCTCCCACGTCAGTCCCTACGCGTCCCCCCAACGGAGCCCGTCCGTGTCCTCACACACGAAGTCCTTCAAGGTGCCCTTCTGGGCCCAGATCATCGCCGGTCTCGTCCTGGGTGTGCTGCTCGGCTGGCTCGCCCGCAGCCAGGACCTGTCCTGGCTGGTCACGACCCTGGAGAAGGTCGGCGACACCTTCATCGGCCTGCTGAAGCTCGCCGTCGCCCCGCTCGTCTTCTTCGCGATCCTGGTCTCGATCACCAATCTGCGGAAGGTCAACAACGCGGCACGCCTGGCCTCGCGCACCCTCCTGTGGTTCATGGCCACGTCGTTGATCGCGGTGAGCATCGGCCTGGTCATCGGCCTGGTCACCAACCCGGGCGCCGGCACCGGTCTCACCCCCCAGGACGGTGCGAAGCCCAAGGACACCGGCTCCTGGATCGACTTCCTGACCGGCATCGTGCCGACCGACGTCATCACGCCGTTCACCGAGCTGAACGTGTTGCAGATCGTCTTCATGGCCGCCGTCGCCGGTATCGCCGCCCTCCAGCTCGGGGAGAGGGCCCAGCCGATCCTCACCCTCAGCGAGTCCGTGCTCGAACTGCTCCAGAAGGCGCTGTGGTGGGTCATCCGGCTCGCCCCGCTCGGCACCGTCGGCCTCATCGGCAACGCCATCGCCACCTACGGCTGGGACCTGATCGGCAAGTACGCGACGTTCACCGCCGACATCTACGTCGGCTGCCTGATCGTGCTGTTCGGCGTCTACCCGACGCTGCTCGCGACCGTCGCCAAGGTCAACCCGGTCCAGTTCTTCAAGGGCGCCTGGCCCGCGATCCAGCTGGCCTTCGTCTCCCGCTCGTCCGTGGGCACGATGCCGCTGACCCAGAAGGTCACCGAGCGGCTCGGCGTGCCGAAGGAGTACGCCTCCTTCGCGGTGCCGTTCGGCGCGACGACCAAGATGGACGGCTGCGCCGCGATCTACCCGGCCATCGCCGCGATCTTCGTCGCCCAGATCTTCGACATCCAGCTGGGTGCCGGCGACTACCTGCTGATCGCGTTCGTCTCGGTGGTCGGCTCCGCCGCCACCGCCGGTCTCACCGGCGCGACGGTCATGCTGACCCTCACCCTCTCCACCCTCGGCCTGCCGATGGAGGGCGTGGGCCTGCTCCTCGCGATCGACCCGATCCTCGACATGATCCGCACCGCGACCAACGTCGCCGGTCAGGCTCTCATCCCGGTCCTGGTCTCCGCCCGGGAGAACCTGCTCGACCGCAACGCCTACGCCACGGCCGACGGCTCCTCCCTGGACGGGGCGCGAGACGCACAGCCCGAGCAGGTCCCTGCCGCGGCCTGACGAGTCGACGCCCCCGGGCCGGCCCTCCTTCGGTTTCCCGGCCGAGGGCCGACCGGGGGGACCGTACGCTAAGCGGTATGGGTGCCGTGAAGACCAAGCGGATGCCGCGTGCGGTCCGTGAACAGCAGATGCTGGACGCCGCCGTGCAGATCTTCGGACAGCGCGGCTACAGGGCCGCGTCCATGGACGAGATAGCCGAACTCGCGGGCGTGTCCAAGCCGTTGGTCTACCTGTACCTGAACTCCAAGGAAGACCTCTTCACCGCCTGCATCCGCCGCGAGGCCAAGGCACTCGTCGAGGCCGTGCGGGCCGGTGTCCGGCCCGATCTGCCCGCCGACCGGCAACTCTGGGAAGGGCTCGGGGCGTTCTTCGCGCACACCGCGCGCAACCCGGACGCCTGGGCGGTCCTGCACCTCCAGGCCCGTACGCACGGCGAGCCCTTCGCCGCCGAAGTCGCCGCGATGCGCGAGGAGATCGTCGCGTTCGTGACGCAACTGATCCTCGCCGCAGCGCGCGAGGCGCACCGCGACCCCGACCTGCCGGAACGTGAGGTCGCCGGCCTCGCCGAGGCCCTGGTCGGCGCCGCCGAGTCGCTCGCCGCCTGGGCCAACGCCACCCCGGGCGTGACGGCCCGCCAGGCCGCGGCCACGATGATGAACTTCGCCTGGGCGGGCCTGGGCGACCTCATGGCGGGGCGACCGTGGTCACCGCCTCAGGAGCAGGCGGGCGCTCAGGTGGGGTAGACGTCCCCCCCGTCACGTGGATCCGGCCGGAGGTGCAGGCGGGCCCTCAGGTGGGATAGACGTCCCCCGTCACGTGGATCCGTTCCTCCCGGCCCCGCAGTTCGAAGCGGCCGTCCTCCGCCGCGTACGTCACCGTCCCGGGCAGCAGGACCGGCGCCCGGAACTGCGCGCGTACGCGGCAGGAGGCCGGCGTGCCGTGCGCGGCGAGGCAGCGGGCGACGGTCCACATGCCGTGCGCGATGGCCCGGGGGAAGCCGAACAGGCGGGCGGTGAGCGGGTGGAGGTGGATCGGGTTGCGGTCGCCGGACGCCGCCGCGTACCGCCGTCCGACGTCCTCGGCGAGCCGCCACTCGGCCACGGCCGGCAGCGGCTTGCGTACCTCCTCCCGGGGAGCCTCGGCGGGCAATCGCGCGCGGTGCCGGGCGAGGTACGTGCTCCCCGACTCCCATACGAGGTCCCCGCCCTCCCGCACCTCGGTGACGACCGTCGCCTCAGTGCCGCGCCGGTGGGGCGCCAACCCCTCGACGTAGACCGTGAGTTCGTACGCTCCGGTGGCCGGTGTCGCCCGGTGCCGGGTGATCGTGATCGACGTGTGGACGAGGCCCAGCAGCGGCAGCGGAAAGCCCCGGCCGCTCATCAGCCGCATGGCCAGGGGGAATCCCAGCACGTGCGGATACGTCAGCGGCAGCGCGTCCTCCCCGGTCGGGAACCCGCAGACCCGCTCGTACGCCGCCAGCCGCGCGAGGTCGACGCGCAGGCCGGGCAGGACGAGCCGGGTGCGCGGGAACTCCGCGTCGGGGGCGGGGCGTTTGAAGGGGGACAGCAGGGCGCCGCGCGCGAGGAGCGGGGCGAGGGAGGGGGGCCCGGTGAGGACGAGAGCGGCGTCGGCCATCACGCCCCCAGCAGGCTCTGGCCGCACACGCGTACGACCTGCCCGTTGACCGCACCCGAGGCCGGGTGCGCGAGCCAGGCCGTGGTCTCGGCGACATCGACCGGCAGACCGCCCTGCGCCAGGGAGTTCATGCGGCGGCCGGCCTCGCGGATGAACAGCGGGACGGCGGCCGTCATCTTCGTCTCGATGAAGCCCGGCGCGACCGCGTTGACCGTCACCCCGTGCTCGGCGAGCGCGCGCGGCGCGAGGGAGCGGACCAGGCCGACGATGCCCGCCTTGCTCGCCCCGTAGTTGGTCTGGCCCGCGTTGCCGGCGATACCCCCGATCGAGGCGGTCGCCACGATCCGGCCGCCCCGGTTCAGCGTCCCGGCCTTCAGCAGCGCGTCCGTCGTGCGCAGCACACTCGCCAGGTTCACCTCCAGCACCGGGATCCAGCGCTCGGCGGGCATGTTCACCAGTCGCCGGTCCCGCGTGATGCCCGCGTTGTGGATCAGCAGGTCCAGACCGTCCGGCAGGGCTTCGGCGATCCGCGCGCCCGCGTCGGCGGCCGTGATGTCGAGGAGCAGCGCGGTGCCGCCGAGCCGGTCGGCGACGCGCCGGGCGTCCCGCTCGGCCTGCGGCACGTCGAGGATCACGACCCGGGCCCCGTCCCGGGCGAGCGTCTCGGCGACCGCCTCGCCGATGCCGCGCGCGGCACCGGTGACCAGGGCGGTGCGGCCGGCCAGGGGGCGGTTCCAGTCGACGGGGGCGGAGGGCTCGTCGTTCGGGGCGCTCTCGCCCGACCCCGTCTCACCCGCCCCGACCTCGATCACCTGTCCACTCACATACGCCGACTTGGGCGACAGCAGGAAACGGAGAGTGGATTCGGCGGCCGGTGCGTCCGTGAGCCGGACCAGGTTCACGGTCCTGCCCCGGCCGATCTCCTTGCCCAGGGAGCGCGTGAAGCCCTCCAGGGCCTGCTGGGCGGCGGCCTGGTGATGGTCGGCGGGGTCGAGCGGCGCGCCGAGCACGACCACGCGCCCGCTCGTGGCGACCGACCGCACGACGGGATGCAGGGCCGCGTGCACCTCGGCGAGCCCCTCGACGTCCCGCACCCCGCTCGCGTCCAGGACGACGGCCGCCGCCCGGTCGGAGCCGGCCGGGCCGATCCCCGTACGGGCGAGGACCGGCGCCAGATCGAGGCTGGATCTGCCGGCGGTGAGGTGGAGCAGGCCGCCGTCCAGGGCGGGCCGCCCGGGGGACCAGCGGGTCAGCGCCGCGGGCTGGGGCAGGCCGAGCCGGCGGGTGAGGAAGCGGCCGGGCCCGGTGGCGGTGAAGCTCAGATAGCGGTCGGCCATGGCGACTCCCAGCTCGGATGACTGCTCACACTTGCTTACTCTGGAGTAAGGTTACCGTAGGTAAGGCTACGTCACAGACGAGGAGCGGTCGAGATGAGCCCCCAGAAGATGTCGGTGCGGCGCGTGGCGGTCGTCGGCGGAGCGCGCATCCCGTTCGCCCGCTCCGACGGCCCGTACGCCACCGCCTCCAACCAGCAGATGCTCACCGCCGCCCTCGACGGCCTGGTTCAGCGGTACGTGCTCCAGGAGCCCGGCGCGGTCGGCGAGTTCGTGGCCGGCGCGGTCCTCAAGCACAGCCGCGATTTCAACCTGGCCCGCGAGACGGTCCTCGGCTCCCGTCTGCACCCGGCCACCCCCGCCTACGACATCCAGCAGGCCTGCGGCACCGGACTCCAGGCCGTCATCGCCGCCGCCAACAAGATCGCCCTCGGCCAGACCGAGTCGGCGGTCGCGGGCGGCGCCGACACGGCGAGCGACGCGCCCCTGGGCGTCAACGACTCCCTGCGCCGCATCCTGCTTCAGGCCCGCCGGGCGAAGTCCCCGGGCGGGCGCGTGAAGGCCCTGGCGAAGGTGCGCCCGGGCCACCTCGTCCCCGACATCCCGCGCAACGCCGAGCCCCGCACCGGCCTGTCCATGGGCGAACACGCCGCCGTCACCGCCCGCGCCTGGGGCATCGGCCGTAAGGCGCAGGACGAACTGGCGGCGACCAGTCACCAGCGGCTGGCGGCGGCGTACGAACGCGGCCTCTTCCAGGACCTGGTGGTCCCCTTCCGCGGCCTGGCCCGCGACCAGAACCTGCGCCCCGGCTCGACCGCGGAGAAACTCGCCTCCCTCAAGCCGGTGTTCGGCCTCGACCACCCCGACCCGACCATGACGGCCGGGAACTCGACCCCGCTGACGGACGGGGCCGCGACCGTGCTGCTGGCGAGCGAGGAGTGGGCCCGCGAGCGCGGCGTGGAGCCACTGGCGTACCTCACCGCGTACGAGACGGCGGCCGTCGACTTCGTCGGCGGAGACGTCGTCGGCGGTGAGGACGGGCTGCTCATGGCGCCCGCGTACGCGGCTGCGCGCATGCTGGAGCGGGCCGGACTGGGCCTCGCCGACTTCGACCTGGTGGAGATTCACGAGGCCTTCGCCTCCCAGGTGCTGGCGACGCTCGCGGCCTGGGAGAAGCGGGGCCTGGGCACGGTGGACCGCGCCCGGCTGAACGTCGCGGGCTCGTCCCTCGCCACCGGCCACCCCTTCGCCGCCACCGGCGCCCGGATCGTGGCGACCCTGGCCAAGCTGCTCGCCGAACGGGACGCGCCCGCCCGCGGGTTGATCTCCATCTGCGCGGCGGGCGGGCAGGGGGTGACGGCGATCCTGGAGCGGGCCTGAGGGCGACGGCGAACCGAACCTGAAGGACCCTCACGTAACCCCCGAGAATGCACAGGCCTGGCTCCGGACCATCCCCGAACCCGCACAAACCCGCCACGTGAGGCCCGTACGATCCCGTTCCTACCGCCAGTAACCCCTTTCTGGGGGTTCAACCGGTTGAGCGCCTCGGCGTGCGAGGCACGTACGTATCGCAGCAAGCAGTTCCTTCGCTGCGCGCCCCAGGAGCCGCCCGTGTCCACTGCCCATCCCTCCTCCGCCTACGGTGACATGTACGGCGGACCGGTCCTGGTCGAGCCCGAGACACGGCGGCTGGACGGGGCGGTGCGAGAGGCGTCCGTACCGCCGCTGGCGCCGCCGTGGACCCATGGGTCGCTCGCCGACCTGCCGTTCGACAACGCGAGCGCGCACCCGGACGCCGTGGCGCTCAGCCGCAAGGACGCCGACGGGCGCTGGAGCGACGTCACGGCGGCGCAGTTCGCCGGCCAGGTGCTGGCCGTGGCGAGGGGACTGATAGCCGAAGGGCTGATGCCCGGCGACCGGATCGCCGTGATGGCCCGCACCATCTACGAGTGGACGGTCCTGGACTTCGCGGCCTGGGCGGCCGGTCTCGTCACCGTTCCGATCTATCCCACGTCCTCCGTCTTCCAGGCCCGCTGGATCCTCCAGGACTCCGGCGCGGTCGCCCTGATCACCGAGTTCGCCGGGCAGGCCGCCGCACTCGGCCCGGAGCGCGACCGCCTGCCCGACCTCAGGCACATGTGGGTCGTGGAGAAGGGCCACGTGGACCGGCTGGCGGAAGCCGGATCCCACCTCCTTGACCAGGAGGTCGAGGTGCGGCGCGGCATGCTGGGCCCCGACACGCTCGCCACCCTCGTCTACACCTCGGGCACCACGGGCCGCCCCAAGGGCTGCGCGCTCACCCACGGCAACTTCTTCGCCGAGGTCGACAACGCGATCGAGCTCCTCTACCCCGTCTTCAGGGCCAAGACCAGCGAAGAGGCCTCGGTCCTGCTGTTCCTGCCCATGTCCCACGTCTTCGGGCGCATGGTGGCCATCGCCTGCGTCCGCGCCCGCGTACGGCTGGGCCACGCGCCGAGCATCAAGGCGGAGAACCTGCTCCCGGACCTGGCGAGCTTCCGGCCGACCTGTCTGCTCGCCATCCCGTACATGCTGGAGAAGGTCTTCAACTCGGCCCGCGCCAAGGCCGAGGCGGGTGGCCGGGTGACGTCCTTCGACCGCGCGGTGTCGGTGGCGCAGCGCTACGGCGAGGCGATGGAGGCCCAGCAGACGGGCACCGGCCCCGGCCCCTCCCGCGCACTGAGGACCGCCCGGGTCTTCTACGACCCCCTGGTCTACCGCCGTATCCGCAACGCCATGGGCGGCAGGGTCCGTTACGCCATCTGCGGCGGCTCACCCCTGGGCCGCCGCCTCGCCGCGTTCTACGCCGGAGCCGGCATCGAGATCTTCGAGGGCTACGGCCTGACGGAGACCACGGGCGCGTCGACGGTCACCCCGCCCCTGAAACCCCGCCTGGGCACGGTCGGCTGGCCCCTGCCCGGCACCCGCGTCCGCATCGCCGCCGACGGCGAGATCCTCCTCGCCGGCGACCACGTCCTGCGCGGCTACTGGGACCCCCAGGCCGGTGGAGTCGTACCCGCCGCCCCCGACGGCTGGCTCGCCACCGGCGACATCGGCGAACTGGACGACGAGGGCTATCTGACGATCACCGGCCGCAAGAAGGAAATGCTGATCACCGCGGGCGGCAAGAGCGTCGCCCCGGCACCCCTGGAGAACTGGCTGCGCTCCCACCCGCTGATCTCCCAGTGCCTGGTCCTGGGCGACGGCCGTCCCTTCGTCGCGGCCCTGATCACCCTGGACCCGGCCGGCATCACCCACTGGCGCCGGATGAACGGCAAACACCCCGTACCGCCCAAACTCCTCGTCGACGACGAGGAACTCCGCGCCGTCCTCCAGCGCGCCGTCGACGAGGCCAACAAGATGGTCTCCCGCCCGGAGTCCATCCGCCGCTTCGCGATCCTCGCCGAGGACTTCTCCGAGGAGGCGGGCCATCTGACCCCGTCGATGAAGCTCCGCCGCGAGGCGGTGATGCGCGCCTTCGCGACGGAAGTAGAGGGCCTGTACGCGCGGTGAGGCACCTTTGCGATCTCTTCACACGGGGTTCTTGACGTCGCAAGGCGTCTGCCCTTTGGCTTTCAGCCACCCGTCGCGATGCTCCCCCCACGGAAGGCACCACCAGTGAAAGCGCGTACCACCCGTCGGCCCGCTGTGCGTCCCCTCTCCATAGCCCTGGCGGTCACCGTGTCGGCCCTGTCCCTCACCGCCTGCGGCGGCGGGAGTGACGACTCCGCGGGTGTGAAGAAGGGCAACGACATCACGGTGGGCCTGCTGCTGCCCGACCGGGACACGGCACGCTTCGAGAAGTTCGACTACCCCCTGATCAAGGAAGAGGTCGCCTCCCTCACCGAGAACCAGGGCAAGGTCAAGTACGCCAACGCCGAGGCGAGCGTGTCCAGGCAGAGCGAGCAGTTCCGGCAGATGATCGACGACAAGGTCGACGTCATCCTGGTGGACGCGCTGAACTCCAAGACCATCGCCTCGGACGTGCACAAGGCCAAGGACGCCGGCATCCCGGTCATCGCCTACGACCGGCTCGCCGAGGGGCCGATCGACGCGTACGTCTCCCACGACAACGAACTCGTCGGGCAGGTGCAGGGCCGCGCCCTCGTCGGGGAACTCGGCGAGAAGGCCGAGAAGAGCAAGGTCGTCATGATGAACGGCGACCCGGCCGACCCGAACACGGCACGGTTCAAGCAGGGCGCGCTGAGCGAGCTCCAGGGGGCGGTCGACATCGTCGAGCAGTACGACACCAAGGAGTGGAAGCCCTCGATCGCCAAGGCGAACATGAAGAAGGCGATCCGGGCCGTCGGCCTGAACAACATCGCCGCCGTCTACTCCGCCAACGACGGCATGGCGGGCGCCGTCATCGAGGCGCTGAAGGAGGCGGGCGCGACCAGGATCCCGCCGGTGACCGGGCAGGACGCCAACCTGGACGCGGTGCAGCGGATCGTGTCGGGGGAGCAGTACATGACCGTGTACAAGTCGTTCCTGCTGGAGGCGACCAACGCCGCGAAGATCGCGGTGGCCAAGGTCCAGGGCCGCTCGATCGAGTTCGCCGCGCTGACCCGGGATACGGTCGACAGCCCCACGGAGAAGGACATCCCGGCGATGCTGGTGCCGGTGGTCGCCCTCACCAAGGACAACATCAAGGAGACGGTGATCACGGACGGGGTCTACACCGCCAAGGACATCTGTACCTCGAAGTACAAGGCGGACTGCGAGGCGATCGGCCTGGAGTAGAGCCTCTTGACTTCGCTCGGCGCCCGCGCGACATTCCCCACCCCTTGAATCCTGTCGCGCTGGAGAAGTCATGGCCACTGACATGAACTCCGCACCATCCGCTGTTCCCCCTGGTTCCCCTTCCCGAAGACGAGTGCTGGCCGGTGCCGCGGGTGCCGGGCTCGCGGTCGCCGCCGGAGTGCAACAGGGCGCCCACGCCGCCGACTTACCCCCGCTCGGTACGTACGACGTCGTCGTCATCGGCTCCGGCGCGGCCGGGATGACCGCCGCGCTGACCGCCGCCGGGCAGGGGCTGAGCTGCGTCGTCGTGGAGAAGGCCCCGGCCTTCGGCGGCTCGACCGCCCGCTCCGGTGCCGGGATCTGGATCCCGAACAACCCGGTGATCCTCGCGGCCGGCGTCCCCGACACCCCGGCCAAGGCCGCCGCCTACCTCGCAGCCGTCGTCGGCCCGGACGTCCCCGCCGACCGGCAGCGCGCCTTCCTCACCCACGGCCCGGCGACGATCTCCTACGTCATGGCCCACAGCCCCCTGCGCTTCCGCTGGATGGAGGGCTACAGCGACTACTACCCCGAACTGCCCGGCGGCCTGGCGAACGGCCGCTCCATCGAGCCCGACCAGCTCGACGGCAGGATCCTCGGAGCCGAACTGGCCCGCCTGAACGCGCCGTACTTGGACGTCCCCGCCGGCATGGTGGTCTTCAGCGCGGACTACAAGTGGCTGGCCCTGGCCGCCGTGAACGCCAAGGGGGCGGCCGTGGCCGCACAGTGTCTGGCGCGGGGGACGGCGGCGGCCCTGCGGAGCGAGAAGCCCCTGACCATGGGCCAGGCCCTGGCGGCGGGCCTGCGGGCGGGAGTGCGGTCCGCGGGCGTACCGGTGTGGCTGAACACGGCGCTGACGGATCTGCACCTCGAGAACGGCACGGTCACCGGAGCCGTGGTCACCCGCGACGGCGCCCTGGGCCTGATCCGCGCCCGCCGGGGCGTGATCGTCGGCTCCGGCGGATTCGAGCACAACGCCGCGATGCGCGACCGCTACCAGCGGCAGCCCATCGGCACGGACTGGACGGTCGGCGCCAAGGAGAACACCGGCGACGGCATCCGGGCGGGGGAGCGGCTCGGCGCGGCGCTCGACCTGATGGACGACGCCTGGTGGGGCCCGGCGATCCCGATCCCGGGCCAGCCGTACTTCTGCCTCGCCGAACGCACCCTCCCCGGCGGGCTGCTGGTGAACGGATCGGGCAGGCGCTTCGTCAACGAGGCCGCGCCCTACGGCGACGTCGTCCACACGATGTACGACGTCCACGACACCGACCCCGCCATCCCGTCCTGGCTGATCGTGGATCAGAACTACCGCAACCGGTACCTCTTCAAGGACGTCCTGCCGGCCCTGCCCCTCCCCGACGCCTGGTACGACTCGGGCGCCGCGCACAAGGCCTGGACCCTGGACGCCCTGGCCACGTCGATCGGCGTCCCGCCTGCGGCCCTGCGCACGACGGTCGACCGCTTCAACTCCCAGGCACGGCGGGGTGAGGACCCCGACTTCCACCGCGGCGACAGCGCCTACGACCGCTATTACACCGACCCGTCGGTCCTCCCCAATCCCTGCCTGGCCCCCCTCCGGCTCCCCCCGTACCACGCCTTCCGCATCGTCCCCGGCGACCTCGGCACGAAGGGCGGCATGCGAACGGACGCCCGGGCCCGCGTCCTGCGCCCCGACGGCTCGGTGATCCCGGGCCTGTACGCGGCGGGCAACGCCAGCGCTGCGGTGATGGGCCACAGCTACGCGGGCGCGGGCTCGACCATCGGGCCGGCGATGACGTTCGGGTATATCGCGGCGAGGGATATCGCGGGGGTGTTGTAGGGGGGCGGCGTACGGGGGCCGGGCGGGTACGCGTGTCGCGGGTACGCCGGTACGCGTGTCGCCGGTACGCCGGTACGCCGGTACGCCTAGGACGTCGGCTTCGCCGGCTTGCGGGCCACCAGGCACGCCTGGGGGACCGGCTCCCCGAGTTCCTCGTCGGGCTCCCGGACGGTCCGGGAGCGCAGGACGAAACCGGCGGCTTCCAGCAGGGCGGCGATCCGCTCCGGCTGCCGCCGCCGGAAGGTCAGCGCCACCTGGTGCCCGAAGGCCTCCTCGTAGCGGCGGGGCTCGTCACCGGCCTGGAAGCCGAGAAGCAGATGCCCTCCGGGCCGCAGGACGCGGCGGAACTCGGCGAAGACGTCCGGCAGCCGGTCGAGCGGGGTGTGGATGGTCGAGTACCAGGACACGACCCCGTCGAGCGAGCCGTCGGGCAGGTCCAGCTCCAGCATCGAGCCCCGCTCGAACCGCAGACCGGGATGCTCGCGCCGGGCGATCGCCAGCATCGACTCCGACAGGTCCAGCCCGAACACGGACAGCCCCCGTGACGCCAGGTACGCCGTCACCCGCCCGGGTCCGCACCCCAGGTCGGCGACCTCGCCCCCCTCACCCACGAGCTCCGCGAAGCCGTACAGCAGTCCCAGGTCCAACGGCGTGGCCACGGGCGGGTCACCGAAGTGGACGGCGTAGTCCTCCGCTACGGCGTCGTAGAAGACACGGGTCTCGGTCAGGAAGTCGGCGTCGGTCATGGCCCGACCCTATGGCGAGGGACTGACACCGCCGGCCCGCACGGCGAGGGCCCGTCTCCCCGGCCCTACCGCGTAGGCCCGTCTCCCCGGTCCTCGCCCGTCTGCCGCCCCCCGAGCCCGGCCCCCGCACCGATCGCCGTACCCAGGCCCAGACCCAGGGCCAGGCCCAGGCCGATGTTGTCGAAGACCGTGATGCCGAGGACGAGTCCCATGGCCGTGCCGAGGGACAGTCCGAGGGACAGGCCCGTTGCCAGGCGCTTGTCAGCGGGGGTGCCGCTGTCTTCCCCGCCGTGCTCCGCGTCGCTCTGCATCCGGGCATCCTCCCACGGCACATGTCCCACGTCCCACGGGCAGAATTCGCCGGAAATTCACCGGTGGGTAAGGGGCCGAAAAGGCAGGAGCCCCGCCGCCTGACGGCGCGGGGCTCCTTGGGTACTACTGATCAGACCGGCGTGACGTTCTCAGCCTGCGGGCCCTTCGGGCCCTGCGTGACATCGAAAGACACCTGCTGGTTCTCCTCGAGCGAGCGGAAGCCGCTCGCGTTGATCGCGGAGTAGTGGACGAAGACGTCGGGGCCGCCGCCCTCCTGGGCGATGAAACCAAAGCCCTTTTCGGCGTTGAACCACTTCACGGTTCCGGTAGCCATAAGCCCTCCTTGGGCCCAAAAGGGTTGCCCTGCTCCAGAACCAGCAAGTGTGAAGATGAATTCTGCACAACTGCATACGTCTGAGAATGACGAGAGCCCGCGGTCACATGCTCCGCAGGCTCTGTACTGCAAGGGAAACCAAACTGCAACTTGCGATGAGCCTAGCACGCAGGCCCCCGAATGCAATAGGGGTCAAGATCACGTCACCCGAATGTTTGAAACGTCCTCCGCCGACTGGCGGAGAAGGCCCCTGCCGCGGATCACAGGCCCACGGCGGGGCCGGACGCCGGCCCGTACGCCATGAGGGCTAGCCTCACGATGTGGACAATCCTCGCACCCGGCCGCGCGTCGGCCACATCCAGTTCCTGAACTGCCTGCCCCTGTACTGGGGGCTCGCCAGAACGGGCACGCTCCTCGACTTCGAGCTCACGAAGGACACCCCGGAGAAGCTCAGCGAGAAGCTGGTGCAGGGCGAGCTCGACATCGCCCCGATCACCCTGGTCGAGTTCCTCAAGCACGCCGACCAACTCGTCGCCTTCCCCGACATCGCCGTCGGCTGCGACGGACCGGTCATGTCCTGCGTGATCGTCTCGCAGGTCCCGCTGGACCGGCTGGACGGCGCCCGCGTCGCCCTCGGGTCGACCTCCCGCACCTCCGTCCGCCTCGCCCAGCTGCTCCTCGCCGAGCGCTACGGCGTACGGCCCGACTACTACACGTGCCCGCCCGACCTCAGCCTGATGATGCGCGAGGCCGAGGCGGCCGTCCTCATCGGAGACGCGGCACTGCGCGCGAACATGCTCGACGGACCGCGCTTCGGCCTGGACGTGCACGACCTGGGCCAACTGTGGAAGGAGTGGACCGGGCTGCCGTTCGTCTTCGCGGTCTGGGCGGCGCGCCGCGACTACCTGGAGCGCGAGCCGGTCCTCACCCGCAAGGTGCACGAGGCCTTCCTCGCCTCCCGCAACCTCTCCCTGGAAGAGGTCGACAAGGTCGCCGAGCAGGCCGCCCGCTGGGAGGACTTCGACGAGGAGACCCTCGCCCAGTACTTCACGACGCTCGACTTCCGCTTCGGCGGCCCGCAACTGGAGGCGGTCGCCGAGTTCGCCCGGCGCGTCGGCCCGACGACCGGCTTCCCCGCGGACGTGAAGGTGGACCTGCTCCAGCCGTGAGCGGGCCGGTGCCCTCGCAACTACTCTGCTGAGGAGTGCGCGCGTACGGGGGCCGGCGAGGGCCTGCGGGCGCCTACGGGGGAGGGGTGACGCCATGCGACCGCTCGAAGTCGACGAACCCACCGTCGTGGGGCCCTACCGGCTGCTCGGCCGGCTGGGCTCCGGCGGCATGGGCCGGGTCTACCTGGGCCGCAGCGCCGGCGGCCGTACGGTCGCCGTGAAGATCGTCCACCCGCACTTCGCCCAGGACGAGGAGTTCCGCGCCCGCTTCCGCCGCGAGGTCGACGCCGCCCGACGGGTCGGCGGCGCCTGGACGGCACCCGTCCTGGACGCGGACCCGGACGCGCGGGTGCCCTGGGTGGCGACGGCGTACGCGGCGGGCCCCTCGCTGTCGGCCGCGGTCGCCGAGGGCGGCGCGCTGCCGGCCCACACCGTACGGGTGCTGGGGGCGGGGCTGGCCGAGGCGCTGGCGGCGGTGCACGAGCTGGGTCTGGTGCACCGGGACGTGAAGCCGTCGAACGTACTGCTCACGCTCGACGGCCCGCTGCTGATCGACTTCGGGATCGCGCGGGCCACGGACGGTACGGCGTCCCTGACGTCCACGGGCGTGTCGATCGGCTCGCCCGGCTACATGTCGCCCGAGCAGATCCTCGGCAAGGGCGTCACGGCCGCGGCGGACGTCTTCTCGCTCGGCGCGGTCCTGGCGTACGCGGCGACCGGCGAACCGCCCTTCCCCGGGGACTCCTCGGCGGCCCTGCTCTACAAGGTCGTCCACGAGGAGCCGGAACTAGGCGGCCTGGACGGGCAGTTGCGGGACCTCACGGCTGCCTGCCTGACGAAGGACCCGGACGCGCGGCCCGCCCCCGCCGAAGTGGCCAGGCGGCTGGCTCCCGAGGGCGCGGCCCGGCTGGTGGCGGGCGGGTGGCTGCCGGGGGCGCTGGTGGAGCAGGTCAGCCGGAGCGCCGTGCGGTTGCTGAATCTGGAGGCGGCGGGGCCGGGGGGCGGGGAGCCTTCGGGGCCGGTCGGGTTCAGCAGTCCTTCTGTGGGGGTGGTGGAGGCAGGGGAGGCGGAGGGGGCTGGGGCTTCTGAGGGGGTAGGGGGTGCGGGGGTTTTCGGTGCTGCCGGTGCTGCGGGGGCTGCCGGGGGCATTGGAGGGGCTGTGGGGACTGCCGGGGCCGCTGGAGCTGCGGGAGCTGCCGGGTCTGCTGGAGCTACCGGGGCTTCGGGGGTTGCCGGGGCTGGGGTGTTCGGGCCGCCGCCGGTCATGCCCGCGTCGCCTCCCGTCGTGCCGTCTCCCGTCTGGCCGCCATCGGTCATGCCGTCGTCCAATGCTCCGTCGGCCGGTTTCGCCTCATCGCCGGCGCCGTCCGCCGGGCCTGGCGCGTCCGCCGGGCCTGGCGCGTCCGCCGGGCCTGCCGCGGCCCCGCCGGACACCGTGGTGCCGGGTGGAGGCAGCGGAACCTCCGCCGCCGTACCTGGACCCCGTGACGGCGGTCCGCAGGACACCTCCGCGTCCTCCGATCGCCGCCGCCCCGGCAAGGTCTCCGTCTCCGTGGCGGCGACGTCCACGCCGGAGGGCGGCGGCCGGGTGCGGAGATTGAGCTGCACCGTGGCCCTCGCGGTCGCCGGGGCGATGGCGGCCGTGACGATCGGGTCGGTGCTCGTGCTCGACCTGCTCCCGGGCCAGAACGCCCAGGACGACCGGAGCAGCGGCTCGGACGGCGCTGCCGACTCACCACCGCCCCCGGCGGCGACCAGCAGCAGTGCCCCCGGTGCGGTGCCCGCCGCGTACCTCGGGACTTGGGAAGGCCAGGGCGTCGCCCTCGACGGCAGGCTGCCCCTCGGCACGTTCCGGATCACGGTCGAACGGGCCGCCGTCGGCCAGGAGTTGGGACGGCTCCACCAGACCGACCAGATCGGCGGCGTCTGTGTCGACGTACTGACCCTGAAGCAGGTGACGAAGAAGGAGCTCGTCGCGACGTCCGTGGGCGCGAAGAGCAACCACAACGGCTGCAACCCCGCCGCCACCACCGTCCGCTTCAGGCCGGTGGGCGACGATCTCCAGTACCAGTCGGAGAGCGAGGAGTCGGGCCGGCCTCAGGCTCGGATGTCGAAGGTGCGGTAGCGGAGGCCCTGCCGGCGTACGTGACGAACAGGGTGATCAGCAGTGCAGCCGCCGCGAGGGTGGCGGCCAGACCGACGGCCCACAGCCACGGGTAGTGCACGTGGACCCAGCAGGGCCCGCCCTCGCTGTAGCAGTCGGAGTCCCAGTCCCGGCGCCGCTTGGGCCGTACGGTCCCCATGATCACCCCGACGACCAGGTACCCCGCCGCCAGCCCAGGCAGCGAGGCGGCCGCCCAGGCCAGCGAACGCGGCTTGCTCTTCTTCCAGTTCATCCGGGTCAGCGGCGCCACCCAGGCGAGGAAGACCAGCGGCACCAGGGCGCCGACGGTGGCGGCCAAGGCGTAACCACCGCCGGGCCACGCGGGAGCGAAGTCGCTCCAGAGCTCGTCGCCCCAGTACTGGTCGAAGAAGTACAGCGGCGTCAGCAGGACGAAGGCGCCGGGGACCGCCACGCAGCCCACGGCGCAGCCCCAGTCCCGCTTCTTCGGCTGGTCGGCGCTCGGGCGGCCCGGCCGGTGCTCGTACCGCAGCGCCGACCCCGCCGCCTTCCTCCGCTTCGGTTTCGCCGAACCCCCGCTCAACGCCTCACCCCGGGACGACGACCGTGCGTAGCTCGCCGTCCCCGAGGTGCAGCATGCCCTTGCCCGGGGCGACCTGGCCGCCGACCATGCTGCGGGACAGACGTAGGCCGATGAGGTCGCCGCTGGAGGACTCCTGCGGGGAGAGCAGGATGCCGCGGCGGGCCTTCTTGGCGTCGACCTGCCAGCCCGAGAAGCCGCTGCACACGTCCTCCTCGTCACCGGCGATGACCATGGCGAGGCCGCGTTCGGCGCCACGGGAGACCAGCTTCTTCATCTGGCTCTCGGCGTCGCAGTCCTCCAGGATCTCGCCGTCGTCGATGAGGACGGCGATCGGCTCCTCCAGGGAGGCCTGGTCGATGAGCTCCTCGAACTCGTCCTCGTCGATGTCGTCGCCGGTGAAGACCTTCAGCACGCCGTCCGTGCCGTCCAGTTGGCGCAGGAGAGACTGGCGCGGCGCCGCGATGACCAGGCGGGTGCCCTGCGCCAGGAACGACTGCGCGAAGTTCCAGAGCACCGTCGAACGGCCCGACTTGGCCGGACCCGCGACGACGAACGCCGGTACGCCCTGCGCGAGGTCCGGTCCAAACCCGATGATCTCGTCGCCGCCGATGCCGACCAGGCCCCACAGGCGCGAGCGGGACGCGTCCGGGTCGCGCATTTCCCAGGCCTCCGGGAAGGAGATGCGGCTGGGCAGGCTGTCCACGCGGAACGGGCGGCGCGAACGCGGGACGTCTGCGTCGCGGGCCGTGGCCGCCTCGCCGATCGCCGCCAGCGCGGCCGCCTGCCCCTGACCGGTCGTGTCCTCGGCGAGCAGCGCGAACTGCGTCTCCGTACCGAACTCGTTGCGGAAGGCACGCCCCGGCGGGATCTCCTCGGGCACCTTGCGGGCCGGAATGCCGAGCGCGGAGAAGTCGCTGCGGTCGGCGAGCCGCAGGCCGTACTTGTCCTCGGTGAGCGTGGCGATACGGCCGACGAGCAGGGTGCGGTCACCGGTGAGGACCAGGTGGATGCCGACGCTCGCGCCCTCGCGCATCATCGTCTGCAGTTCATCCGTGAGCGAGCCGTGGTCGATCTCGCCGAGCGTGGGCACCCAGCCCTCCCAGCGGTCCAGCAGCACGACGATGTGCGGCAGCCGCTCGTCGTCGGAGACCGAGGCCCGCTGCTCACCGATGTCCGCGAAGCCCTTGTCCGCCAGCAGGTCCTGGCGGCGGCCCATCTCGCCCTTGAGCCGGTTGACGAGCCGTACGACCCGCTCGGTCTGGTTACGTCCGACGACCGCGCCGCAGTGGGGCAGCCGCGTCAGGGCGTTGAGCGCGCCGTTGCCGCAGTCGATGCCGTAGAGGTGCACATCGGCGACCGAGTGCGTACGGGCGATCGAACCCGCGAGGGTGCGCAGCACCTGGGAACGGCCGCTGCGCGGGGCGCCGCCGATCATCAGGTGGCCGAAGGAGGAGAAGTCCACGGCGACCGGGCGGCGGGACTGGCTGGCAGGCAGGTCCTCGATGCCGTAGGGGGCCGGCGGCAGCTTGCCGGGGCCGCCCGCGAACGCGGGGAGTTCGACCTCGTCCAGCAGCAGCGTCTCGTCGAGCGCGGGCAGCCACGGGCTGTGCTGGGGCGGGATGCCCAGCGAGCTGTTGGCGTCGCGGATCGTGTCGACGAGGACCTTCAGGTCGGTGATCTCTTCCTCCTCACGGGCCTCCGCCTTGGGCTTGACCAGCGCAGACCGGCCCAGGTCCTCCCAGGTCAGCGGGCCCACCCAGGGCATGAGCACGGCCGGGTCGGCCGCACCGGGCCGACGGCCACCCACGCGTCCCGACTGGAAGGGGACCAAGGAGGAGTGCCCGAGCCGGGCGTAGGCGCGGCCCGGGGTGTTCTTGGAGATGTGCCCGGCCTCGGGCGAGTCGATGACGTCGGACGACTCACCGCCGTCCGTCACGCGCAGCGCGATACGGAGGTTGGTGTTGGCGCGGATCTCGGGAGACACGACACCACTCGGCCGCTGGGTGGCCAGCAGCAGGTGGATACCGAGGGAACGGCCTCGCTGGGCGATGTTCACGAGCCCCGTCACGAAGTCGGGCAGGTCACGCACCATGGACGCGAACTCGTCGATGACGATGAGCAGTCGGGGCACCGGCTGATGCGACGGATCACGGCGCACGAGATCCTGGTAGTCCTCGATGTCCTTGGCGTCGGCGGCGGCCAGGATGTGCTCGCGCCGGTGGAGTTCGGCACCCAGCGACTCCAGGGCACGCTCCACCAGGTGGGCGTCGAGGTCGGTCACCATGCCGACGGTGTGCGGCAGATGGACACAGTCCTTGAAGGCCGCGCCACCCTTGTAGTCGACCAGCACGAAGGTCATGTTCTCGGGCGTGTTCGCCACCGCGAGGGCCGCCACGATGGTCTGCAGCAGCTCCGACTTACCGGAACCGGTCGTACCGGCGATCAGCCCGTGCGGGCCGTCCTTCCGGATGTCGATCCCGAACGCCCCGTCGTACGACTCACCGATGACGGCGAGCGTCGACTGCCCGCCCATCCGCCACCGCGCCATGATCGCGTCGCTCGTCGGCGGCTCCAGCTGCAGCACGTCGAGCAGCCGGCTCGAACCCGGGAGCGCCGAGTCCTCGGTCTCACCGCTGATGTCCCGCAGCGGCGACAGCGACCGGGCGAGCCGCAGACACCACGCGGCGGAGACGAAGTCGGGCCGCACGTCCTTGAGGCGCTCCGCCCCGGCCTCCTCGACACGCAGCCTCAACTGCTCACTGATCCCGGCCTGTTCCGGCTGCTGGGCGGTGGTGTGCCAGGCCTGGAAGGAGGGGAAGGCACCGGCGACCTGCTGTGTCTGTTGTTGCTGGATCTGCTGGGCGGGCTCGTACTCCTGGGCCTTCGGCTCGGCGACGACGTACGCCTGGCACTCACCGGGCAGGAACCGCTCCTCGGCGTCGAGGCAGATGGCGAACATGGACACGGAGGGCCCTTCGCGGAGCAGCCGCACGACGCCTGGCAGGGACCTGAGGCGCCGCGATCCGTCCCACACGACGACGATGTCGGGATCACTGAAGGACGACGCAGCCTGCGACTTGTTCTGCTCGGCGGCCTTCTTGCGCGCGTCGAGGATCTGCGTCAGCTCGCCGATGCGGGCGCCGACGGTCTCGGCGTCGGTCCCGATGAGCGCGTTGACGTCCTGCCCGCCGGTCGGCCGGGAGTGCGGCAGCCAGCGCACCCAGTCCCAGGACTCCTGCGCGGCGTTCTCGCTCAGCACGTAGAACTGCACGTCCATCGGGCTGTGCAGGGCCGCGGTCTGCGCGACGGCCCAACGACCCAGAGCGCGGGCGGAATCCCCGGGCCCGGCCATGCCGATGACACCGAGGGTGCGCAGGTGCAGCGCGACCGGGGCGTCCTCGATCTTCCAGGTCACCTGGCGGCGGTGGTCGTCCTGCTCGGGGTCGTCGAGCACGACCTCGGAGGGCAGCTGCCCGGTCCCGAAGCGGACGAGGAGGTGGTCGCGGTCGGTACGCCTGCGTTCCCACAGGCGGGTCCGCGGCCCGGTCCCGAGGGCAAGCACGGTCGCCGGATCGGGTATGGCATGGCGCCGGTCGGTCCGCTCGGCGACGAGCGCGTCCTGCGCGTCCTTCTCGATCCGCTCCTTCTGCTCCTCGTACTCCTCGACCTGCTTGGCGTGCGACTTACGCCCGTGCTTCTTGTCGTTGTAGTAGTTCGCGAACAGCAGGATCGGAGCCAGGCCGGCCATGATCAGGTAGTACCAGCGCTGGAAGATCATCACCGACACGACGGCACCGACGAGCGGCGTCAGCGCCATCAGCCAGGGCAGGGGGCGGGCCTCGTAGTCGCGGGGCGGCGACGGAAGCCGGAAGTTGGTCTGCCGCTCGGGCGGGCGCAGCCGCGGGGGCCGGTTGTAGTCGAGGCCGACGCCGTCGTCGGACCACTTCAGCGCGGCGTTCGGCGGTGTGTAGCGGGTGAGTTCGAGGAGGGTGTTGCCGAGCCCGATCTGCCCGCCGAGCGGCCACTCGGTCGGCCCGCCCTTCTTCTCTTCCTTCTTCTCCTGGTCCTTCTTCTTGCCGCTCTTCTTGTCCTGGTCCTTCTTGCCCTGGTCCGCTTCGTCGTTCTCGGCGAGGGACTTCCCGTCGAGGGTGACGTGCTCCCTGTCCATGTGCACGGCGACCTGGCAGGTGCCGTCGGTGGCGACGGAGAGGGTGAGGGCCCGGGCGTCGACCTCGGGATCATCGATACGGACGTACGAGGCGGCCCCGCTGCCGATGTCGTAGCGCCCGACGCCGAGCCGGTGCACGAACCCGGCGGCGGGCCCGCCGACGACGCGCAGCTCGACGAGGCCGGTGGGCTCACCGGGCAGACAGCCGGAGGGATCCTGGAGGCTGACGACGGCGCCCTCGCGCAGGGGAGACCCGACGACGGTGGCGTTCGGGTCGACGGCGTATCCGTCCACGTAGACGAGGGGGGCGTTGTTGGCCGGCGCATGCTGATGCTGCCCGAGCGGGATGACCTGCGCCCCGCTGTGCCCGACCTGCTTGGCCAGCTCCTGGGCGATGTCCCCCACGGTGGACTCAGGATCGGCATCGAGCACGACGTCGGCGGTGCCACCGCCGTACGGGTCGACGACGGTCAGAGTCAGGCGCACGACTAGTCCTCCCCGTGCCACTGGGCCGGTGTGGCCGCGTGGTTGTGTGGCTGCTGTTGGTGACCGCTGCGCTGTCGCGCTGTCCGCTCCAGTCCCGCGGGTCACAGCCGTAAGGGACGATATCCGTTCGGTACGGCGGTGGGGCAATGGGGAGGCACCGTGACGTTCCCTATGGCAACGTCGTACACGACTTCATGACCGCTCGTTCACAAGCCGGGGATGCTGCACCACAGGCCACACCCGTAAGCTGCTGACGCAAGAGCGGACGATCACACCGGTTGCCACGTGCGACCGGCAACTCGGCCCGAGGGTCGATGAGTCCGCAAACAGGGAGCCACGGGGGTTGGCCCTGCGGCGTTGCGAAAGGGAGCGGCTTCATGGCCAAGGACCTTGACATCACATATCAGGACATGCGGGAAGCTGCCAAGCATGTCGTGAAGGAGAAGGAAAAGCTCCAGGAGAAGCTCGACGCTCTCCGCAAGTACATCAACAACCTTGTGCAGTCCGGCTACGTCACGAAGAGCTCGTCGAAGGCGTTCGACGAGAACTTCGACGAGTTCGTGAACGGCACGAAGACCACGCTGGACGGTCTGGACGGCATGGGGGACTACCTGACCATGGCTGCGGACAAGTTCGAGCAGATTGATGAGGAGCTGGCCAAGCAGGCTCGCAAGTAGGCGCGAGACGCCTGCCCGGTGCCGGTGGCGGAGGCTGCCGGCACCGGGCAGGCGTCGTCCGGTCGGCCGAGGCCCGTCAGCTGTCGGGGAGGGGCTGCCGGAGCAGGTGCATGTGCAGGTCGCTGCGGAGCTCTTCCGTATCGACGCGCAGCCAGGATCCGTCACCGAAACGTATGAGCAGCAACCTCGTCTCGAACTCGCCGGAGAAGGGGTCGACGAGGGTTGCTTCGGAGGCGGGAATGCGGGCGACGACCTGTAGGCGCTTCTCCCGCCCCACGCTGACGCGCTTCGGCGGAGCCGCCAGGACGATTCCCTCCTGGGTCGCGAACAGCATGCGCTGGTGGTGGGTGGAGTGGCCGTACCAACGCAGCAGGAACTGCCCGGCGTCACCGTGCCAGTCTCCGTCGAAGACCTTGTCGAGGCCTTGTTGGGTGATGGTGGCGTCCCTGCGCCTGTCCTCCTCCTTCTTGGCCCGCCGCTGCTCCTTTTCTTCCTTCGTATCGAGGGCTCGCTTGACGGCTTCTTCCGCTTCGGCAAGAAGACTCAACAGCATGAGGAGGAGCTCGAACGGCGCACCGAGCACCATGCCGATCATGCCCAGCGGGGGCATTGCGGCAGGACGGATCCGGGGGTTGCCCGCGGCCTGCAGTACGTCTGCGGGGGGCTTCGGGATCTTGTCGATGAAGCACCAGGCGCCGGCTTCGGCTTGGGTGCCGAGGCGGTCCATTGCCAGGCGCTGCTTGCCCGTAGGTGTCACGTCAAGAATCTCCTCGCCGACGCGGAACAGGATTGGTGTATCGAGAGCGTATCTCGTACGGGGTGCCATGCGGAGTGAGGGAGTCCGCAGTCGCGCCCGCGCTCGTCAGATTCCATCGAGATAAGTCACAGAACCATAGAGAGGCATCGCTGATGGGGGACCATATCAAGGCGGATCTCGCCGCTATCAAACAGTGCTCACGCGATCTGACCAAGATTCATGGCGAGTTCGAGCGAAACGGCAATCCTGCGGACGAGTATGGCCAGGCGGTAGGTCACGGTGGCCTCAAAGATGCCTTTTCTGACTTCGGGGAAACCTGGAAGAAGACTCGGAAGAAACTGATGAAGGAACTCGAGCAGTTGGCCGAGTTCACCCGGACCGCCGCCAAGGCGTACGACGAGATCGACCAGGAGTTGGCCAAGGCCATCCGGGATGCCAAGGCGCAGAGCAAGGGGAAAAAGTGAGCAGGACGGACGCCGACTGGCCGCCTCTGTGGCACGACGACCCGACACCGGGTGACCCGGAGGAAGTCGCCGAGCTGGGACGCAAGTTGCGCAAGATGGCCGACATGATCGAGGAGCAGTCCCGAGTCATCAAGACGCTTGCGTCCGTGGAGGGTTGGGACAGTGAGGCCGGAAAAGGCTTCCATGAACTCGCCGGTGGCACGGCGGACAAGCTGAAGAAGTCGTTCGAGCGCTATGACGAGGCGGCCAAGGCGATCGGGGAGGAGGTGCGCGAAGGAGAGTCGGACCAGTTCGCCGGAGAGATGCGCCGCGCGCAGCGGAAGGCGGACAAGGCGCTTGCCGACTACCGCGAGGCCAAGGCCGACCACGACCTCGCGGACGACGAGGTGAAGAAGTTCACCAACCCTGCTTCCCCCGGGGCCGGGCCCACCGCCGCGAATAAGGAAGAGTACGAGCGCTGGGTCAAGAAGCGTGACGAGGCTCTGCACCGCATTGGTGATGCGCGCAGGGCGGTGAGAGACGCCAGGGACATATATGACGACGCGGGAGACAAGGCTGCCCGCCATATCCGGAATGTCGTGCACCACGATGCTGTCCGGGACCCGGGCGGTTTCATGAACCTCCTGGCGGACTGGGCGGATATGTTGTCGAACATCTCGGCTGTCCTGTCCGTGCTGGCGGTGATCTGCGCTTTCGTCCCACCGCTTCAGGCCCTGGTTCCCCTGTTCGCGGCCCTTGCCGTGGTGACCAGTGCGCTGGCGCTCGCCGGCCATGCGTATGACATGACCGCGCGTGGTGGGAAGGTCGACTGGCTGAAGTTGGGTGCTGATGCGCTGGGAGTGTTCCCGGGGCTCGGCGTCCTGAAGGGGATCAAAGCTGTCAAGGGTATGAAGGGACTGGCGAAGTTCAGGTTCAGCGGATCCGCCGCATTCCGTGGCGTGGGAGACAACTTCCTGAATGGGATCGCTGTCAAGAGTGTCAACTGGGTTCTGAAAAAAGCAGGGCACACCGCAATTGAGGGCAGGAAGATCACGGGAGTGATCAAGGGGGCCGGTCTCGGAAGCGCTTTGCATAGGATGTTCAGCGGCGAGAACGGCGAGAGGACCGGTTACCAGGAGCCCGCCAAGGCCGGCACGCCCACACCCACTCCCACTCCGTCGCCCTCGCCCGGTCCCGCCCCGAACGTCTCGCCGAAGGCGTTCAATGCGGCCCTGGCGGCATAGAACCCGGCAAACCATTCAAGGAGTGCAGGAGCCATGAGCGACGACAGTCAGGACTACGGGCGCTGGGAATTCATCGGACGCCGAGGTGGCGACGTTGTCACCCTGGTGGGCGGCTCGGTGATCGCCGCCGTGCCCGAGGCGAAGCGAGCTGCGGAGGAAGCCCGACGAGAGCTTCGGTTCGACTTTCTGGACGACCAGGCGGTGCTCGAGTTGCTGCGTCGGCGGCATCTCGATGAAGAGGGCATGTTCAAGGCGGGCTTTGTGCACGGAGTGCCTCTGGCGCTTGTGGGCCTTGGGGTCGTGCTCTATTGGGCCGGTGTGGCTCAGTACTGGGAGACTGCCACCTACCGAAACTCCTACCTGGTGATCTCCGCTGCCCTCGTAGTGACGCAGATCTTCTTCTTCGTGCGAAGCGTGATGTCGCAGTGGGGCGATCCGGTGAAGCAGAACCTGCGGGCCCGGGCGGCAAGGTACCGAAAGATCGCCCACATCGCTCGACGGGGAGGAGCGGACATCCCTGCTTTCTATCCGCACTACGGGCCCTACCCCTTCGCAGCGACCTTCCGTCCTGAAGTGGACGACCGTGAACAGTCCAAGAGTAAAGGCGCAGATGACCACGGACACCGTTGACGAAGCCCGGCGCAGCCTCACGGAAAGCGATGGCATCGAGGTTCGTTGGATCATGCCGGAGGGTTTTCTTGAGCTGCCCTTCGAGGCGGGTGACTTGGATGAGCTGGCCGAGCAACTGCTCGAGTTGGCCAAGCAGGCGCTGCCCGGTGCCGACGAGGAAGTGCAGATACAGTACGCCGCGATGTGCGCGGCGCACTACGACGAGTTCATCGAGGCGGGCGTGCAGTACGCGGGCTTCGTCACCACGGAGGTCGACGGTGTCCGCTGCACGGCCACGGTGAACGTCAGCCTCCTGGACCTCGATGAGCGGGCCGGAAGCAATCCGGTGGGCTTCATCGCGACCACGATGCAGCACCTGGAACTCGGGCAGGTCGGCGAAGTGCAGCTGCCGTGCGGTCCGGCGGTGACATGCGTCGGCAACCGGTCTTCCAGCATCGACGGCAGCCTGACGCAGTCGGGGGAGGAGGAGCCGATATGGACGTCGTTCATTCAGGTCCAGATCCCGCTGGACAACGGGACCGTCCTCCTGCTCGAGATGGGCACGCCGACGGTCGAGGGGTGGGAGGTCTTCTCCGCCATGTTCGCCGGCGTCGTGAAGAGCGTCCGTTTCTTCGACGCCCACGGAGCTCCCCTGGTGATGCCGGGGTGAATGAGCCTTCACAGGGCGAAGCCTCATCACGGGTGGGTGTCCCGCGGGACTACAAGCTGCTGGTTCCGCGGGAGTGGTTCCGCATCGACCTCATGCAGGACCGCTGGCGGGCTCAGCTCAAGACCTTCGTGGACCGGCAGGCAGAGGGCCGGAATGTTCCGGCGGAGCTCACACAGAAGGTATGGGCCACCCTGCGCAACACCGCGGAAGCCGGCCGGGCACGTGGGGCCATGGAGTTCTACCTCCTGACCACCTCACGGGACGGCGGCCTTCCGGCCTCGCTCCTCGTGTCCCTCGTGCCCTTGGGCGAGACCCCCGCCGACCCGCAGAAGTACGCGGCGTGGCTCGAAGTACGAGAGCCTGAGGGCCCTTCACCGCGGCAGGTGTCGGTGGTGGATCTCCCCGCCGGCACTGCCGTGCGGGTCCTAGGTGCCACGACACTGGACGTCCACACCTTGATGCCCGGCGGGCTGGGCTACTTGACCCTCTCCTTCTCGGCACCGCTCATGGGGATGTCCGGCCCGATGGAGCGGTTGTGCGACGCCATGGCCGGCTCACTACGATGGGTGCTGTGAGAAGACGGCAGGTGCGGAAGCCGGCCGAAGAGGCAGGATCCCACGTCCGGTTCGGGGCGCGGGACGGCTTCGGCATTGCTGGGGCGATGCTCTGCATGGTGGTCGGTCTGGGCGCGATCCTGCTGGTCATGGGCATGTGGAAGCGGTTCGCGCGTGAGACGGTGCCGACGCTGGTGGACCTGCCCGGCGGTTTCTGGGCGGTCGGTGCCGTCCTGGGCGCGATCACCGTGCTCGGAGCAACCGGAGGGTTGCGGTGCGCGCCAGGAGCCTCGGGCCGCACCCGCCTGGCGCGTGGCCTGCACGCCGCGGGCACGGCGGTCTGCTGCGCGGCCGCGTTCGGACCGCTCTTCTATCTGCTGAGCGGCCTTCCCGGCAAGAACTGCCGTTCGGAGAGCTGTGCCTACATCCCCGGTACCGGCAGCGCGTTTCTGGGCTACGTCATCAGCACCGGCCTGGTGGGCTGGCTCGTCCTCCGCTGGATCAGCGCACGGGCAGAGGAAGAAGCGGCTCGGGAGCGGGAACGGGTGCGGAGGCTTCGGAAGAAGGGGAAGGGGAAGAGCCGGGCGGCGCGTCCGCAGTAGCACAACCTCGAAACCCGGCTTGCCTACCTGGGCGCAGCACCATAGTGAGCGGGGTCTACCAGTGGTGAATCCCAGGCCGGGGCGGGACCCCGAAGATGACGTGCTCTGCCCTCCGACCAGCCCAGCCCGACGGCATGACAAACAAGCAAGTTCCTGCTGAGCCCCTCCTTCGCCAGCTGAGGGGCTACTGCGTTATGGGTGGTGCGCCGGCCCTCGCCAGATGCACCGCCCGGCGTCCGAAAGCAGAGCGGGACGTTCTGCGCGTGCCGCTCACGGCATGGTTGCCCGAGGCCGGCGTTGTCGGCGCCATGGACCTGGGACCGTCGAAGTGCCTGGACCGGACTGGGCTCAGGGACCTTGTCGCGACTCTTGGCATTCCGCTGGAAGAGGGCCTGCCGCCCGCTGGCGGCTTTGGAGCACAGGGAGACAGTCGGGAAATCCGACCGGACCGTGCTGTCCATGCCGACCTGCCCCGGTGGCATAGCTGGGCAAGAGGGCTCGGCATGTTCGGGTGGTTCGTCGCTGTCGTGACCGCTTTCGCCGCTGATCTGATTTGGGCCATGCCTGTTGCTGCGTGCGCCCTCCTCCTGATTCCGGCATCGGATGGCGTCGTACGCATCGCGGCGTGGTGGCGGAACAGAAGAAGCGACTCGTTTGTCGGAGCCCTGATGTTCAGGCCTTCGCCCGAAGCCGGAGCGACCCGGCGGTTCTTGCGAACGGCTTCCGTTCGAGTGCTTCCCCACGACGTGGTCCTGACCAACACGGTGGGAGAGGAACGCTGGCTCGGGCGGACAGGTGCGCACGGAGTGGCGAGGCTGGTACGACTTGTCGCCCCCACGACGGGGGAGCCGCTCGCCGTCGAGTTCCAGGACCGCAATGGCGAGGCGCGGGCGCTGCTGCCGTGGAAGTACTGGTTCGCGGGACGGCAAGGGCGCGATCGCTGGAGCGAGCTGAAAGCGGCTCTGGACGTTCCTGTTGCGGACGAGAAGCTCCGTCATGCCAAGAACGCCACCGTCTGGTGGCAGGGACACATGCTCAGTGCGGACGTCCGCAAGATGTCACCGATGGACGCGAAGGAAGCCCGCAAAGAGACCGATTGGCACCGTGCTGTCATCGGCAGGAACGAACTCCTTGCGCTCCCGCTCTTCAGCGCTGTGCTGCTGGCCGGGCTCTTCAGTGACGAACTCCCGGCTTTTTTGGCGGGCTTGTTGTCTGCGCTGACCATCGCGGCGGCTCTGGTTCCCGCAGTGGGGAGTGCGCTTGGCAGCCGCTTCTCGTATGACAAGATGATCGAGAAGGCAGAGGTCAACGTATGAGATCAGCCGACCACGTCGGAGTTACCATGACCGCACCTGAAGGTAGTGACAGCATCGCACCGCCGGCTGATTACCGGCTGCTTCTGCCGGAGGGGTGGTTCCGCGTACTCATCGACCCGGAGCTTCGCCAGCGCTCGGTCGACGCACTGATCAACCGGCAGTTCGAGGGAGTCGACAACGCACCTCACCTCAAGCGGCAGCTGCGTGAAAGCCTGCTGGCGCAGGCAGCCGCAGCGTTCCGGGACGGTGGCATCGAGCTGTACCTGAGCCTGCAGAAGGCCGACGCTTTCACCATCCCGGCTTCTCTGCTCGTCACACTCCTGCCCCCGCCCGGCGGAGATCAGTCGACTGTGCAGGACATTTCTGCCCGCCTCTCCGCCAACGAAGAGCTGGAAGTGTCCGTGGTCGAATTGTCTTCGGGACCTGCGGTGCGCACCCGCAGGTCGACAGGACAGCCTGACCGCCCGGCCCCACCAGGTATGCCGGGTAATCCTGACAAGACTCTTCCCTCGGTCACGCTCGATTACCAACTGCCGATCCCCGGAGCCGGCGCATGTCTGCTGCTGACATTCTCTACCCCCCTGGTTCAGATCGGGGATGCGATGGTCCAGCTCTTCGACGCGGTGGCCGCTTCGTTGGTGTGGGTGGGCGGTGACGACGGTCATGAGTGAGATCAGTGCATGCGGCATCGTCGTTCCGACTGATTGGGTGCCGCTCCCGCTTGAGCCATCGGACGACATCAAAGGCTGGGCCAAGAGCACTGCTGCGGAGCTACGTGACCGAAGCAAGGCAGCAGGCTACGAACTGGACAAGCGGATGTTGAGGAAGGAGTTGCAGACTCGGGCCGACGACAGCCGCAGCCGAGACCCGTTCTATGCGTTCGCCTACTTTCCTGACGGCTTCGACACCGCGCTGGCGATCCTGGAAGTCGATTTGATTCATCCCGATGAAACAGTTCCCAGGATCACGTTGGATTGGATCGGCGAGACTTTCAGTGCTGACGACTTCGGCCCTCCGCAGATCTCGCGTACGGATCTGCCGGTCGGCCCCGCCGTGCGCATCCGCCAGGATTTCGCTGCTGACTCGCCTCCACGCAGCGGACCTGGAGTCCTGATGGAGACGCTGACCTATGGCATCCTCCCGACTGGCGCCGAGAGCGCCGTCATGCTGTTGGTGTCGTGGACGGTGCCCGGTATCACGGAGGAAATGGAAGCCGCGGCGGACAGCATCGCGCAGACTGTGACGGTGGACCTCTGAAGTCGTACGACATAGGGGGCCGCATGTCAGTTCACGAGCATGTGTACCAGTTCGACTTCCAGTCGGGTTGGCTCGACCTGACCCTAGAGAGTGTTGATTGGGTGGAGGCCTGGGCGGCGGCCACAGTGCTTGCAACGACGCAGTTTGAGCCTGCCAGGCTGACGGTCACCACACGCAAGCTGATCCGGGAACTCAGGCGTCGTGCGCTCGATCTGAACAGGGAGCAATCGAATCTTGCGGCTGCCCGTTACACGCCCGAAGGGCGGGTCCTCGCGGATCTGAGGTTCGACACGTACGGCGAGGATGGAAAGCCGAGGCCTTTGCCGACTGAAGTAGTCCCGCTGCTACTGCAGTCCGTTGGGACCGAGATAGCCGCAGAGCCGGATGTCCGACACCTGAACCTGGAAACCGGTCCGGCTGTTCGTGTCCGGGCGGATCTCAAGGAGAAGAGACGCTTTGGCTTCGGGCGCAGGCAGGCGGCCGGCGTGATCAAGTACGCCATGTTCCCTCCCGGGCTGGAAGACCTGAGTGTTGTCACGATCAGGTTGTGGCAGCCGAAGGAGGCTGACGAGGCGACTTTCCTGGCTGACCAGTTGGTGGCCACAGCGCGGCTGGTGCCGGCGGAAACCGAGGAGCATCAAGCGGAACCCGATGCGGGTCGCTGAGCCCGCAGAGGGCACAGTCGGCTTCTGACAGCCCTCAAGGCAGGTCAGCACCTTTGAACACGTCTTCGGAGGACTCATCATCCAGGTCTTCTACCGGGTCAGCGAAGGACACGGGCTGCAGCATTGCCGACATCAGGCGGTAGATCTCGGTCCAGTGATCCATTGAGGCAATTCAGTCCGGCGAAGACCGGCCGGACGGGGGTTCGGGCGCTCGCAGGCGTCGTCGCGTGGCAAGCCCTTCGAGTGACCAATCCTCCAAGTGGTACTGCGACAGGTCGACCGTGTTGCCGTCCACGTCCATCACCATGTCGCGGGTGGAGTGCCCGAAGAAGGCATTGGTGGTACTCGGCGCCAGGACCTCGACGCGGAAACAGCCGCACTCGCTGCGCGTGACCACGGGAGGGCCTGCGTCCGGGGCATGAGCCGACGCGAAGGTCTCGGCTGTCTCGCGTTGGGCCGGCGTGAGGGAATCCAACGGTACGAAGTCGAGCCGGTCGACGAGGTACCGCATGAGGCGATCCCTGCCAGAGGTGCGCAGCCTGCACCAGGAGCCGTCGGTGAAAATGACTTTGACGTCGTCACCGTCTTTGAAGTCCCTGCGCTCGATGCTCCCGATGGCGGCGCGCGGCGTCTCCCAGAGCACTGTGTCGTCGACGCGCTTGTAGTCCCGTTCGGAGAAGGGCATGCCGACGATGACCAGGCGGCTGTCCGTGACGATCAGGTGCGTGCGGTAGTGCTTCTGCTTCGAGCGCGCTGGGTCCAGCTGCCATGGCAGGGTACGGGCGATGGTGCCGGGCGCGGCCCACATGACGGGAAAGTCCTCGACTTCATCGGCCGGGTCGTCGGACGAGCCGGAGCCCGAGCGGGACGACGGGCCGCTGAGATTGCCGCCGAAGGCGGAGAGAAACGCCATGAAGAGGACTCCGACGGTCAGTGCCGTACCCCTGAGGGCACTCCCAGTCACTGCGCCACCCATTGAACGGGCGGCGTGCGTCGGTCCCTCGGGCCAGCCGTCCAGCTCACGCTGTATGTCATTGCGCTCGGTGTCACGGAACCACCGCCTGCCCCTGACACGCATCGCCGCACCGCTGGCGAAGGTGACGGGAACGCGGGCGAGGAGCGTTTCCCCTGCCGCTGGCTGCCAGACGTTCATGAAGGTCACTCCGGGTTTGGGTTGAGCCAGATGCTGCGGGCGAGGTCGTCGAGGATGCCCATGTTCACTGTCAGCCAGTCGAGTTCCGTCGACACCGTACGCACGGTCGCGTAGACCTGGTGTTCCTCCGACCACCAGCCGTAGTTGAGGGAGGCGTACACGCCTTTATCGCCGAAATAGCGAAGATAACGCAGCCCTCGCCCGAGGCGGTCGGAATGGAAATCCGAGACGTCGGGTCGGCGAACAGGGTGGTCACCCGTTGCCTGAACCATCATGCGGAGTTCCATCTCCCGGCCCTTGCCCTCCGACTGCTGGCGAGACAACGTCCGGGATCGGATGGGCATCCGCCAGCTGCAGAAAGTGATCGGCGATCGCAAGCCGCTTGGGCCGCCGCCACCACCGTTTGTGGCGTTGATGAACGATCTCCGTGCACGTGACGGCCCACTTCACCATCTCGTCTTGGTCCCGCTCGGATCACGGGCGGTCAAGGGGCCGATCACTCGAGTCGTCGGACGGAGTGCCGAAGGACACCGTTTCCAGGACGGAAGCCGTCATGTCGCAGATTTCCCCCCAGTACTCCATGGCGGCCGTATCCAGCGTGAAGACCGCGATGAATGGGGCATCCGGGAAGGGGAGGAAGATCTGGATCTGGCCGGTGAGGAGTTTCGCTTCTTCGCCTGTCGAGGTGAGCTCCGCACCAATGGTGACCTCGCGAACGCTGATATTCGATACGGCCGGACCACAGGGCAGGGTGATGCGACGGCTGTCGTTCCCCGGGTCCCGGCCGAGGGACTGCGCGATCGCGCCAGCGGCCTCTTCGGAGGTCGCGTAGGGGGATTCGATGGCGCCCACCGTGAAGGAGAAATGCACGACGCCGCCGTTGTCGTCGCCGAACACACCCATGGCCGAGTAGGCCAGGCCGGAGTCCGAGAAGACTTCGGTGAGCCCGGCGTAGAAGGGTGCAGCCGACTCCCACAGGTGGGCGTCCCCCTTGGGGAACAGTTCACGAGCGAACTCGGCAGCGGCGGATATTCGGGCGTCCGGGTCCGCGTCGACGGGCAGGGCGTGGAAGCCCTCCGGTGCCACGAACCACAGAGGAGGAATGGCCGGATCGTCGACAACGGTCGGGATGCCGGAGGATTCCATGTTGTTGGTGCTCACGTTCACGCCTTGCTTGGTCCGATGTCTCCGGGGGCTGGGGGTACGTCCCGGCCGGCCTCGTCCATGACGAAACCTCGTGACTCGGAGACGACGCCCCGTTCGCGGCCGGGAGCTGTGGACTGGACTCGTACCAGTCCGCTAGGCAACCTTGTGATGATGGGTGGGGTGGCCCCAGCGGGCGAGGATGTCGTAAAGCTGGAGAGCCGATCGCGCTGCTCAGCCGAGAGCTCGGACTCGGACAGTCGGTGATGGCTTCCGGTGAGCAGCCCGACCAGCTCGGTGGTGTGATCTGAGACGTTCGCCGTCAGCCGTGCCCAAGAACCGTCCCGGAAGGTGAGACGGAAGTCCTTATGGCCGAAGCTGAATTGCTTGACTGCCGCTTCAGCGATGTTGTCCCGCGGTGTCTCCCACAACGCTGTACCTGACCCGACTACGAGCAGACGGTGCGTGGTCAACACCATCTCGGTGACGTACCCGTGCGGGCGACGGGAAGGATCGAGCTGCCAGGGCAGTCCACGAGCAATGTCATCGGCGTCGGCCCACATGACCGGGAAGTCGTCGACTTCGTTCTCCCGCTCTTCCAGCTTCCCCCGCCCTGTCTCCGTATCGATCGTGCTTCCGCCAAGCAGATCGGCGAGGATCCCCCAGGCTGCCGCGAAGACGCCGGAGACAGCTGTTCCCACGTATACGCCGACCCTGCCGGGGAGGTGGCGAACGGCAAAGGTACGCCCTTCCGGCCAGCTGGGCAGCTCGGCCTCGATGTCGTTGCGTCGGCGGTCACGGAAAGAGCGCCGTCCGTCCACAGACGCGGCGGTTCCGGTCGCAAACGAGACCGGATAGCGCGCCAGTGCCTTCTCACCGGGTTCCGGGTGCCAGTCCACAGGATTTCCGTCCTCGTCAGGAGGCGACCGATTCTTGGAAGCGGTCGCCGGGGTTGATGAGTTCGCCGATGTGTGTGGGGATCGACACCAGCTTCGGAGCGATCTTGATGCCTGCGTCGATGCCACGTCCCAGGTTGCTCATCGGGTCGATCGACCAGCGGTTTCCGCCAGCCAGGTTGATTATGCGGGTTCCGGCCCACTGTCCCTTATGGACGGTCTGCTCGGCGACCAGCGTCATACGTCCCATGAGCCCCTCGGCCTTGATCAGGCCGCCGTGCTTGAGGCCCCACAAACCGATCTTCTTACCCTTGAAGGTGTAGTTCACGGCTCCCGCGACGTTGTCGCCGAAGCCGACAATGTTCCGCCCGATCGTCGTGACGCCACGGGTCCCTCTGCCAAGCCGCGCCGCCCGTGCCACTGCGGCCGCGCCGTCGGCGGCCTTGACTCCCTTGGCGAACGCACTGATGCCTGGAATGGCACCGAGAGCATCAAGGCCTACATTGAACCAACTGACGTCGGCGCCGCCGGCCTTGGCGAGGAGATGACTGATGAGCGCGATACCGCTGGTCACTGCCGCAGCGGTCGCGAAGATGGCGCCCAAGGGCGGGAACGGCATCGTGATGATGGCCAGCATGCCGAGGATGCCGCTCAGGTCTCCGACCAGGTCGCCGATCGTCTTGAAGAGGTCGGCGTTGTCGTGGAGCCAGCCCTTGGTGTCGTCCCAGAAGCTGTCTTCGATGGCGTCGTCGAGTTCGTCACGAATCTTGTCCGCGTAGTGGGAGGCACGCTCGTCCCGCTCGGACGTGATTCGGTTGAGCTGTAGCCGATATTCAGTGAGCGGGTCGTGGTCCGTGCCGCTCGGGGACGGGCTCGGCTCGCCCGGACCCGGCTTGTTCGTGCTTGCCTTCTTCTTGTCGGCGTCCGTCTCTTCCTGGGCCTTCTTCGCGTTGGCGAGGACCTTGTCGGCCTGGATCTGGAAGTCCTCCAGCTCGCCGGCCCAGCTGGTCAGGTAGCCGTGTACGTTCTCGTAGCGTTCCGCTACTTCGCGAAGCTTCTTCTCCAGCCCTTCGGACTCGTCCCGCAGGGCGCCTGCGTACTTGCCCTTGAGCTCGTTGTCGTCGCCTATGCCGCGAAGCAGGCCAGCCTGTTCACGCAGAGAGCTCGCTACGCCCTTCATGCGTTTGACTTCGGAGCGTATCTCTTCCGGATCTCCAGGGACGGGATCGGACTCCGCCAGGGGATGCCAGTCCCGGGGCCGGACCTTGGGAGCCGTCGTCACTTCTTCTTTTCCTTCTTGCGTAGTTCCTTGGCAAGCTCGGTGTCCAAGCCTGTGAACCCGTCGACAGTTGCCTTGATCAGTTTTCCTACGGTGTCGATGTGCGTGAGCAGGCTTTCGCGGTAGTCGTCCCAGTTGTCCACGAATTCGTCCATGGCACCTGTGACGTCACCGCTGCCCCAGTGCTCGCGCATGTCGTCACGATGGTTGCCCAGGTTCTTGAACTCCTTCTTGATTTTTCGGAGCCGGGACTCCGACTCCACAAGAAGGTCGACGTTCACCCTGAGATCTGAGTCGTTCGCCATGCTTGGTTCTCCGGCCGGGCTGGTGTGGTTCTGCTGGAGCTTGACTCTCAGCGGTTGACGGCTTGGATCTCCTGGACGGTTACGTTCTGCTCGGTTCCGAAGGTCCCGTTGGGGAGGTCCCCGCTGGCGCCGCCCGTCCCGGTCCAGGACACTTCCCACGTGATGGTCGCTCGCAGTTTGAACGCGCCGTCGCCGGAAGAGCGCAGGTACCTGATTCCGCAAGGCGGGGTCTGGTCAGCTTTTCCCTTTGCGTATGGTTCACCGATGGAACCGTCGTCGTTGAAGGCGCACTCGCCCGAGGAGGGGTAGACCTCGGCATCCGACGTCCCTGGCTCCAGCTTGAGTGAGATGGGCTTGGCGGTGGTTGTGGCCTGGAGGTTCACACCGCCCACGTCCAGTGAGGCGGTGACTGAGACGTCCTGGAACTTGGCACGGTCGAGCCAGGCCCACGTCGGAAGGTTGACCTTGGTGGTGTTCGCCGGGGCGAGGGCAGGGCCCATGCGTTCTCAGGAGGTGATCTTGAGGAGTGCGGTGGCGTGGTCGGGGCGTGACCGGTAGTGGTCAGCTGCGGCGGCGATGTTGTTCCAGCCGGCCTGGCGCATCAGGCCAATGGCCAGGTTGCGCAAGGTGGCCATGAGGCGGGGTGCGGTGCCGGTGCGGACCCGGGAGGCGTCTTCGCCGTAGGTCACGTCTCGCACGTGGTGCAGGGCCTCCACCGACCAGTGGTCCTGGACGAGTTCGGCCAGACGGGCGGGGTCTGCTTGCTCGGAGGTGAGGCTGGTGATGGCGTAGATGGTCTTCGACTTGATCTTGCCAGTCGCTCGGTTCACGCGCCGGCGTTTGATCTCCATGGCCTGGGCGGCGTGCGGGAAGCGCAGGCCGGGTGCGACGGTGCACGCCTTGAGCCGGCGGACCTCGCGGCGGCCGTGGCCGGCCTGGGTGGTGCGGCCCTGCAGCGGGATCTCGCTCCAGGGCAGGCGTTGGATCTGCTTGCGGAGTTTCTTCTGGTTGCCCTTGACCACCAGCAGGTAGTGGCCGCCGGCCGCGATGATGTGGCGGGCGTGCCCGCGCTGGGTGTGCATCGCGTCGGCGGTGACCACGGTGCCGTGCAGGTCCAGCTGCTCCAGC
>NZ_JBITJK010000063.1:0-40060 GCF_044459945.1 Streptomyces sp. NPDC050164 | reverse complement strand
CGCGTCTTCCGCAGAGCCCGCTGCAGCCCTAACCGCATGACGGTCATGGCCGCTGCCGTCCTCACCCTGGAGCGTCAACGCTGAAAACGCTCAGTGCCTCAAGAGCGCTCTGTTCGTCGCGCTGGCGGGAGTCCTCGGGCTGCAGCATGCTGCCCACGGTCTCGTGTGGCAGCTCGGCCGTGGTGAGCAGGATCAGATCGGTTTCGTCCAGGTCGATTTGTCCGTGGGCGATCGCGTGGCACCAGATCCGGAGGGTCTTCCACAGGTCCACGCTCGCGTTGGTCATGCGCGTGCCCGGAGAACGGTGTTTGAGCTGGTAGTACGTCCGCCCGTCCCGGCGGACCTCCTCGATGTCGTCGCCGGCTTCGATGGCCAGCGCCCAGTCCAGATTCCCGAGGCGGCCCACGCACAGGTGGAGAGCTTCACGTAACTGGTAAACGTAACCGAGGGCAGAGGCCGACGCCTTGAAGTCCGGTTCTCGCTCGCTCATGTTCGCTCCCCTTGCAGGCCACAGCTCACTGCGAGTGACCCGATCTTGTCACGGAGTGTCTGCCGATAACACCCCTTTCGTCTGACAACGCTCGCGGTGGTTCGCGATCTCAAGCATCCGCTGTGCGGCAGGGCGTCAGCAGTAGATCGTTGCTGGGGACGGTGCTCACGCGGCTTGGCCTCGTTTCGCTGCGTGTCCGAATCAAGCACGGGCCAAACCGACTCCTCAGTGTGAGGAGGTTTCACCATCGCGCTCCGGCAGACCGCCGTGAGCTGGTGGTACGCGGAGAACTGACTGCGTACCCGCTACGTAGTGCGCGTCTGCCGATCTACGGCGCCTCAGTACTGCTGTTTGCTCAACTATCGCTTTCCGCGACGAGGTTCAAAGGCGCCTCGAACGCATTTGTTGGGTATTCCTGACCGTGTCCCACCCCTACCGTCGGTGGACATGGAAGTGGCGTTCTACTCCAGCGAGGGCTGGGACTCCTGGGGGCTCCCGGCGAAGCCTGTGATCCCTGAGGGGATGGCCTTCTTGGTCGATGATGACCTGTTGTTCGAGGACAGCCGGGGGACTGCGCGCGAGCGCGGTGGCGAACGAGTGGCTGCGGCTTCGTCCATCGGACAGGTGTCCAGCGCCGTCGTCGTGGAGGACGTACGCGCGGATACTGCGGGACTGGGTCGTATCCGCCCAGTTGCACGGCGTGGAGCTCTTTGACACCCGGGACCGGCTGAAGGCCCTTCTCAGTACGTATGCGGTGGACCGTGCGTGCGGCAACCCGAAGCAGTACCTGGGTGCCGATACCTGGAACCAGCACATGAGCGTGCTGAGCAAGTTCTACCAGTGGGCGGTGAGGGAGAAATACGCCACGGCGGTTCCGTTCACCTACCACGAGGCGGAAGCGGTCTATACCGAGACGGCCCACAAGATCCTCGTCAACAATGCGAATCGACGGGTCCCTCACCCCCATGTGAAGATCAAGTATCTGGAGGATGACTTCGCCGCCATGCTCGTCAACGCCTTTGCGGGGCTGCGGCCGAACGGCAGCGAGGACGAAGGCTCGCAGCGGTTCCGAGGTCGGCATCTGGCACGGAACGGGGCGGTCGTCGATCTGGTGCTGTCCTCGGGGCTTCGGCTGCAGGAATTCACCTACCTGCTGGTCTGCGAGATCCCACCACTGCCGACCGCCCCGCAGTTGATGCCGATCCCATTCCCGATCCCAGAGAAGATCACCAAGGGCAGCAAGTTCCGGGTGACGTGGACGTCTTACACCTCGTTGGCCCGCTTGCACGCCTACGTCGGGCTGGAGCGGATGCTGACCTGTGAGGGCTCGTCGTGGCGGCCGCCGAGGCGTTGGGGAGAGCCGCTGTTCGTGTCGGAGATGGACGCGGTCGGCGGGAGGGTCAATGGCAGCTGGGTGAAGTGGAGTTCGCTTACGCCGGGCCAGCGTCGTCGCCTGGTGGCGCCGGATGGCGGGTCGATGCTCCTGGCGACCCGATCGGATGGCGGCCCGTTTACGGCCTGGTCCAGCCTGTTTGAGCGAACGAGTCGACGGATTGCCGAGCGCTACGAGCCACGTTTCCCACGTGTCCATCCGCACCGGTGTCGGCACACGTTCGCGATGGCCACGATGGAGCGGCTGGTCGCTGGCTTCTACGAACAGGCTGCCCGGCTGTCGGCCGCAGGCGGCGACGCGGATGCGGCGCTGGCGCATTACCTGACCACCACTGAACCGTTGCTGGTCCTGCGTGATCTATTGGGCCATTCCTCGGTGTTGACCACAGAGAAGTACCTCAAGCGCTTGGACATGTTGCGGATCTTCCGCGAGCACTACGAGGACGCTGGCCGACGCTGGGGACTGTTGGATCACGAGCGGGCGGAGCGCGAGGCGGACGCCGAGCTCGAGGACGAGGGGGTGCTGGTCTGATGCCGGCGACAGCGCTCAAGGATCCAATGGGGGTGGAGTGCGTCTTCCCCGATGGCTCGTACGCCACGTGTCTGCTCAGGGACGAGTCCTACCCAGAATTCGCCCAAATACTGATGCGAGCTCTGGCCGATCTGGTGCATCCACACGGGCCGCTGAAGACGGCGAATTCGGTGCGGGAGTATCTGGCATCTCTCCGGCACTTCTTGCCGCAGTTACAGGTGGCGGGCTTCGACGGGACGGTTCAGTGGCTGACCAGGCCACGGCTGGCGGAGTGCCTACTGGGCATCAAGCTGGCCCGGCACGAGCACCACATCCGGGCCATGCTGCGGCGCCTGGACGAGCTGGAGCAAGTGTTTGCGCCAGATGTAAAACACTTCGTCGACGGTCATCCGTTCAAGACCCGTCCCGCACGATTGCGTCAATCGCTGCCCGCCTACAACGAGGCTGAATGGCGGCGGCTGCGGGAGGTATGTGAGGCGGGAGTGGCTTCCTCCTACGCGGTCTTCCGCCGGGCGAGAGAAGAGTCAGAGCGGGGCCAGGACTGGCGAACGGGCGGCCTGAACAGGGAGAACATCCAGTTCACGCTGCGGAACGAGGGGCCCGAGAATGTGGGGTTCGGCCGGAAGTACATTGGGGTGACCCGCTACGACGCAGAGGTGAGGCCGCTGTATGCGGGCGGGGTGTACGAGGCGGTGGCAGCGCTCTTTCCGTCGACCGTGACGGTTTTCGACTACCAAGTGCTGTTCGGGATGCGTACTGGAATCGTCCCTGACGGAATTGCCGAGCTGGGCCTGGGCGACATCGATTGGGCCGGGGACACGACAGTGTTGCTCGACTACATCAAAGGCCGCACTGCGGCGGAATCGCTGACCCTGTCCCGCAAGGCGACGCGGCTGCTGGAGCAGTGGCTGGACCACTCCAGTGTCTCAAGGCGGTTCATGCCGGCGGCGTTCAAGGATCAGTTGTGGAGCCGTTACGCGGTGACTGGTCCGGCAAGGTGGACGAACGATGAGGTCGATCCTTATGCCCGAGGAGTCTGGGCGAAGCAGCGTGGGCTGGTGGACGCGGATGGAAAGCCCTGGCAGATCCATGTCCACCGGATCCGCACCACATTCGAGGCTTCCCAGGACCGGCGGCTTTGGCGGGGCAGTAGCAGGGCGACGATCGACCCCAACCACACCCCGGCGGTTGAGGGTGACCATTACGTGGCGGGCCAGACACCCGCGCAGAAGGACGCCACCGAGACGGTCATCGAGAGCGGCCAGACAGATCTGCTGCGACGGGCCCGCCCGCGGGTGATCGCCGACGGGGACGGCCTCGCTGACTTGGTGGGGAAATTCCCGGAACTTGTAGAACAGCTCCGCTTGGACGATGCGGCTCTGGCCGAGCTGATCGGCGGGGAAAGAGACGTCTTCGCTGCGGGATGTTCGGATCAACTGTCCGGGCTACACGGGCCCAAGGGAAGGCCCTGCCCGGCCAGGCCGTGGGTGTGTCTGCTCTGCCCGCTGGCTTTGTTCGCGCCCCGGCACGTGGGGAATCTGATGCGGCTGCGGGCGTTCTTCGGCCGGCAGTGGCGACAGATGACGTCGGCCGCTTTCATGGCCGTCTTCGGGCCTTATGCTCAGCGGCTTGACGCTCTGCTGACCCTCACCTACTTCAACGAAACGGTGTTACGGGAGGCAGCCGCCGAGGTCAGCGATACAGATGAGGAACTTCCCCTGCGACCCGAGGAGTTGACCGCATGAGCGCGCGAGAGCCCGTCGCTGGACGCGGGCCTGGTGTCTCGGTCTTCGCCGGCCAGTACATCTGCGCGCTTGCTGGACTGCGGATGGCGCCGGGCACCAACGGCCCGATCTTCGAGCAGGATGTGTGGGATTTCAGGGATGTCGAGGGCCTTCCGAGGTCGATGCCGAACGACAGGAAGGTCTTCGGATTCCGAAAAATCCGCAACCCGCTCTGGCGGTCCGTGGCCAAGGAATACGTGGTCGCGATGATGGCGCCCGAGCATGCGGCGGTGCGACAACTGGCCCATGCCTACCGGATCCCCCGCACTCTGGCGACCTGTGCCAGCAGGCTGGAGTATTTGCACGGCTGGTTCAACTGGCTCACTGACCGTGGCATTAATTCCTTGGCCGCGGTCGACCAGCGGACCTGCGATGCCTTTTTCCAGCACCGCATGGTTCTCAGTATCAAGGAGGGTAAAGAAGGCGAAAAGACCGAGCGGCATGAATCGGCAGAGTTGGTCGAGGAGGAGGTAGCAGCCAGCAGCGGCTACCGGCTGCTGTCAGTGCTGGTCCCCCAAGAGGTTGCGAACTACAGCGAACTGTTTACCCACGATCGCTGCCAGGTGGGCTTCCGCCCGTGGGGTGGTGCATCCGCTCTCTCGGTGATCGGGTCCCCGAAACGACAAGGCAACAAGACCCAGCCAGTCCGCGACGAACTGCTACAGCCATTGCTGCACGACTGCCTCTTCCTGATCCAGACCCTGGCTCCCAAAGCACTCGCGCTGCGGGACAAGATCGAGCAGGAATTCGTCCCCGACCGCAAGGACGGCTCCAAGCGCGGAGTGCGGAGTGTGGCGCGCACACGGCAGGCGGCCCTAGAACAGGTCATCCGATGCCACATCGCCAAAGGCCAACCGTTCGACGAAGTCGACCGCCTAGCTCAGGTAGGCAGGAAAGGATGGGACTGGGGTGAAACCCACCCCCTCGTCCGCGTCAGCCTCATCGCCATCCTCCGCGAGGCCGGAATCCACGCCACTGCGGCACGAACGGTGAGGAGCTCAGCGAAGGGCGGCATTCTTTCCCCAGGTGGGCTTATGGAGCCGCTCAAACCGCTGCTCGAGGAGGCTGTCCGCGCGGTGGGCACCGCCCCGCCCTGGGGCCGCGAGGCCCCCGTCATCCCACGGGCGGATGGACGCGGGAACGTTCCCTGGACACTGCCGATCCATCGTCGAGGCCTGGATGTGGTGCTGGACCGGATCCGCACGGCCTGCCTCATCGTCATTGCCCTGGTCAGCGGAATGAGGCGATGCGAGCTGATCGAACTGCCCCGGAACTGCCAGCTGCCACGCGAAGGGACGTCCGGCCGGATCCGCTACCGCCTCAAGAGCAAGCTGATCAAAGGGCAGGGCTACGACCGGACGGTCTGGGACGAGTGGGTTGTTGCCGAAGAGGCCTTCCACGCCGCCGGGATCGCACGCGACATCGCCGGAGAGGACGCCAGCCACCTCTTCTCCGCCAGCCTTGACTTCGACGAGTGCCTCAAGCGGTTGCGCCGGTTCACCAACGGGCCCGAAGGCGCCCGGCTCGGCCTCACCCCGATCCCTGACGATCCACTGAATCTGCGGATGCTTCGCCGCACACTGGCCGTTGAGATTGCCCACCGGCCCGGCGGGCTGCTGGCCGCGAAGATCCAGCTCAAGCACCTGTCGGTGGCCACCACCGAGGGTTATGCGAACCGGCCCGGAGGAGCCCAGGCCAAGTTCCTCGCGGAGATCGGCGAGGAGGAACAGAAGCGCAACCTGACCCTGACCCTGCAGGCCTTCCGCGACTACCAGAACGGCAAACGGCCTGCCGGTCCCGGCGCCCGCGAACTCCTCACATTCTTCAGGTCGGTTGAGGACGAGCTGGGTGAACTCCCCATCACCATACCCGTGATCAAGCACAGTGACCAGGAAGTGATCACCCTGCTGGGTCGGCGAGCTGGAGCCCTACATCTGGGTATCGCCAACTACTGCTGGTTCCTCGACCCGGACAAGGCCCTCTGCCTCAAGCTCGCGAAGACCAAGGACCGCAGCCGCCCGCTGGCGGGGATGTGCGACTCTGCTCGCTGCCCTCAGGCCACCCACCACCCCTGCCACCGCCCCGTCTGGGCAGCATCCGCTGCCAACAGCCGAATCTTCATTGGGAAGATCAGCCGAGGGCAGAAGACCGAGCGGACCCGGCTTCAGGCCGAGGCCGACAGGGCCGAGGCCATCGTTGCCGGGATCGACGCCGCCCAGACAGCCGAGCACGGAGGGGACCATGGGCCGGATCACTGATACCGAACGGGCCCGAAACGAGGCGGCGATCCGATCCGCGATGGACCGCCTTCTTCGCGGAGAACTCCCAGCCGGCGGACGCTGCGACCTCAAGACCCTCGCCACCGAGGCTGGAGTGACCCGCACCGGCTTCTACCCGAAGAAGGATCGCGACGGCACAGTCCGCGAAGGCCCCTACCAGCACCTTGGCGACGAGTTCGTACGCCGCCTGAGGGCGCTCCAGGAAGCTGGGACCGTCCCGGATCCCAGAGACGCGCAGATCCAGCGGCTGAAGGCCCGGAATGCAGAACTGACGACCCGCCTCGCCGCCCGGGACCAGACCATCGAGGACCTGACCGCGTTCAAGCGGCTCGCGCTGTCCCGGATAGCCGCCCAGCACGACGAGATCATGCACCTGCGCGCCCCACAGCCGACCCCTGAGACCCCGCCGCCTACCCGGTTGACCAGTGTCCCTCGCGACAGGATCACCGTCATCGACCCTACAGCGGGCCCTCACAGGTGAGCTGAAGTCACGGCGACGGCAGTCTGCGGTATCGGGCTGCTGGGCGGAACTTCCGTGAGTCATCCGCTTGCTGTCTGTTGGACGGAGGCGCTGCGTGCCAGGCCGCCGAGGTCGAGTCGGTGGCGGGCACGAGTGACGGCGACGTAGGCGAGGCGGGCGTCGGTGTCGCTCATCTGTTCCGGGGGCGGGTCGGCTGCGTTTGCATCGTGGTCGGCGCCTTTGGGCTGTGGGAAGTCGTTGCCGATTTTGACGGTGGGCCATTCACGGCCTTTGGCTTTGTGGGCGGTGGAGACGGTGACGTCGGCGTGTGTCTCGTCGGTGAGTTCGGCTACGGCGGTGAGGATGGCGTCGGGGCCATAGGTGTCGACGAGGTCGACGAGGGGCTGCAGGTCGCGTCCGGCCGGGTCGTAGGCGGCGTAGTCCTGCAGGTCGCCCCAGGACGCGAACAGTACGAGTTCGGGATGGTGTGTGCGGCGGCCTTCCTTGAGGCCACGGGCGGCGAACGCGAGTGCGGACAGTTGCTGTCCTCCCCGAGTGAGAGCTACGCGGTGTCCGTCGCCGAGTAGGCGCATGACCTCGGTCATCGCACCGATGTTGGTCCGGCACAGCACCGCGTCGGGGTGGCGAACGCCGCTGACTTCCGCGGGAATGCTGTCTGTTCCCGTCAGACGGATGGGGGCATCGGCGAGGGCGAGCCACCGGTTGGCCTCCTCGGCGATCAGCGGGCCGAAGCGGAACGAGCGGGTGAGGGGCAGCTGCTCGGCGTCGAATCCCGTCATCACGTCCGTCGCACCCCTCCAGCCGTAGATCGCCTGTGCCGAGTCGCCGACCATGACCAGCTGAGCGTGGCCACGCTGAGCGGCGAAGACCTGCTCCAGAATGGGATTGGTGTCCTGGGCCTCGTCGAGGAAGAGGAAGTCTGCTTCGATCCTCGGCTCTGTCAGCGCCCACATCTTGAGGTAGTGATCGTGTTCGAAGCGCACCACGCCTCGATCGGGGTCCTGTAGGTCCGCCCAGGCCTTGGCCGCGAGGGGGAGCACGATGTCGGCGAACTGCCCGTGTTCGGGCTGCTCGAGGCCGCGCAGCCGTGGCACGTGGTGGCGGGCCAGAGCTCGGTCGGAGGAATAGCAGAAGCGGGTGACGGCGCGCAGCACGTTGTGGGAGAGGGCCCTCTCGCTGATCTCGTGGTCTCCGATCCGCACCGGGCGGAGGATGCCGAGGGCCTGGCCGGTTTTCCAGGCTGGCTGGCGGGGGCTGTTGAGGCGATGGGCGTATCGGTGGCCGAGCGCGGCGAAGGCCGTGGCGTGGGCGGTGCGGCACTGCACTGTGGGCGGAAAGCGGGCTGCCGCGTCACGGGCGATGTCCTTGTTGAAGGCCATGTAGCGGCCGCGGCGTGACGTGCCCGAGGCGAGCAGGCACAGCGTGCTGGTCTTGCCGGTCCCGGCCCCGGCCTGCAGAGCGAGGTGCCGTCCGGCGCGGAAGGTGTCGGCGGCGTGGACCTGTTCAAGGGTGGGAGGGTGCAACGAAAGGCTCCGTGAGACGAAGACGGCGGCTCGGTCAGCCGGGCGGGCGCCGCAGGAGAAGGCGAGAGGCTGTGTAGGCCACGATTTCCTCCGGCGTGTGGTCGGTGAGCAGGTGCTGGATCTGCGACTCAAGGCGGCGATGCCGCTGGCGTTGGTGTTGAGCGAGGCTCGCTGTGATCCGCTCACCGAGGACGTCCCGAGGGCGCCGGCAACTAGCCGCTGCCGCCTGGCGGATCTCAGCGTCGACGCAGCGGTCGAGGACGACGTTGAGCAGGATGTGGCCGTCGTGATCCGGGTAGTGCCTGGTCAGCACGTCGATCGGCAGACTCCTGCCCAGTCGTCGCCTCAACTGGTGCAGGACACGCGCAGGGCTCTTGCCGTTGTGCACTGTCATCAGCCGCGTGCGGTCGGCGTTGGCGGCCAGAGGCACACGGCGACGGGCGCGGTGGAGCTCTGCGGGAGAGACGGGCCGGGTCAAGGAGATCTCGACGGCGTACTGACTTGTCACGACCGGGCCCGCCGTGGTGCGTGGCAGCCGGGGCCTGGAGGACGCCCGTGCAAGGGCAGGCGGGTGTGGATGTACTCGTGATGGCGGAGGGGGTCGAACGGCTCCCACTCGGCAACCGCGAGGTCACCCGCCGTGCGGCTAGCGTCATGCTGCACGCACCGCTGAGCGCGCCAGCGCAGTTGCTCCTGATAGGGCAGCGAGGAGAGACTGTAGACCGCCATGACGTCGGACGGCAGGGCCAGTTGGCCGCGGGCCGCGCTCACGGGCACCAGAGTCCACAGGCCGCCCGCGGTGTCCGGGCTGAGGACCGCGGTGGTGCAGCGGTGACGGTGCCGGGTCTGGGCGACGCACTGGATCTCGTCTACGGGGCGGGACGCGAGATAGCGGACGTACAGCAGTTGCACGATGGGCCGTGCCGGGCGACAAGCCGCGGGGCCTGTCGACGGGCCGTCCGGCGTCCCGGCAGACGGAGCGAAGGCTCCGGCGTCCAGCAGTCGGCGGGTGCGCAGGGCCAGGGATCGGCGCAGCCCCGACAGTTGGGGTGCCGACTGCGGCGCCGGGCGGGCGGGGCACAGTACGGCGTGCGGCAGCCTGCACCAGCGGCTGCCGTCGCCTGACGGATGGGCGACGCCGGAGCTGACGTGCCAGCGGCAGTCCTCCGGCACCTGCTCCGCGGGCAGTTCCTGCGGATGAAGCCGGATCCGGCGCTCGTCGCTGCGCACGTACCACTCGATCGGATTGCCGCACTCGCGGCAGGAGCTGGTCTGGCCGCAGCGCAGCAGGCGGCTGATGCCACTGGGGTCGACCCGCAGGGGCCGCCGCTTTGGGACATTCGCACAGCTGCCGTCCCAGCGCCGCGCGGAGGAATGAGGAGAAGGGCACATGCGGGTGAAGCTGCCAGCCAACACGCCGCCGGGGCAGCATCCGGGCCGCTCATTCGCCCTGTTGGCCCCCAACAGGGCGACGTCAGTGCGAACGGTTGATCATGCATTCGATGCGGCGTTGCCGTTCGGGTGATTCGCGGAAGCTATTGCAGGCCCGGTCAGCCCTCAGAGCCTCCGGGTAGATCGTGCCCGCGGCAGAGCGTGCTGAAGAGCTCGTCGAACCGCGCGTCCAGGGCATGGGCGAGGGCGTGCCACGTCCTGAGGGTGCCGACGGTGCGCCCTTGCTCGATCTCGATCACAGTGCGCCTGGCCAGGCCGCTGCGGGCCGCGAGCTCGTCGTAGCTCCACCCGCGGGCGGCCCGCAGACGCGCCAGCTCCAGCCGCAACGCATCAAGGTCCGGGTCGGGCGGGAAGATCGTCACCCAACCATCCGACGGTGCAGACCCCTGCCCTGTCAGTGCAGACCTCTGCCCTATTTCCCAGGTGGTGGCGACGATCGGAGGGCAGAGGTCTGCACTACGGTGTCGGCCGTCCCGCCGTACGGCTCGGTGGGACAGGCGCCGGACCAGGAAGGAGGGGCACACGCCTATGAGGCTGCGCACTGTGTGCCCTCAGGCGCCGCGGGCCTGGACGGTGGAACTGAGACGCCAGACCGGCGAGCTGGTCCTCGTCTGCCAGCAGTGCCCAAAGAGTGGCCGACTGGTCACTGCGGAGTCCGCGCGCTCGGCGGCCCTTGCCCACCTAGCCCGGCATGCCCGTGGCGATCTACGGGCGCCTCACCTGCGCACCTGCCAGTGCCACGAACGCGGCTGCTGCTGGCACCGCCGCCACCGCGGATGCGCCGGGCCCATCCGCCTGCTCCTGGCCTGCGAACGGGGTGGCCGGGTCTGGCGCCTCGCCGACGCCTGCAGCGCCTGCGCCGCGGCAACCGCCCAGGCCGCCGTCGTGCCCGACACCATGCTGATCGCACCTTCTCATCCGTCTGCTGCACGACCGCGCAGCAGACGTCACACAAGGGGACCGGGAGACCGCGTGCGCGTGAGCGAGATCCTCAGTTATCTGGCCGTGGTCCTGCCTGCGGACGTTTCCGCCGGGGCGAGGCTCCTCGCCCTGCAGTGCGCGTTGCGTATGAATGCATACATGCGGGTCAAACTCCCCACAGGCATGCTGCGCAGTCTGCAGATCGATGCCGTGGAGGCCTGTCACGAACTGGAGCAGGCGCGGTGGCTGAGCATCGTTGACGGTCCCGGAGCGGCCGGGGTTACCACGGAGCTTCGCGATGCCACGCTGCTCGCCCAGTCACCGGCCCGCCCCGACCGAAGGCGCGCGGCTGACTGGGCGCTGCATAGCGGGAGCCCCGCGCGGACAGGGACGGCAGAGCCTCTACTACGGCTGCAGGCCATCTATCTGAAGGCGCACAGCGATCCGTCTTCGCGACAGGGGCTAACCGAATGCGACCGGATCGTTCGAGACTGCGCCATGGGCGATCAATTGCTCCATGGAGCACTAAGCCGTCTGACGACGGCCGGCATTCTGGAGGGGTGGCGAATCTGCCCGGACTCAGAAGACCTGCACTGGACGCTTGCACCGGGGCAGCGATGAGCACCCGTCCCTACGGACCGGCACGATATGAGGCCGCGCGGTTGCGTCCTGAGAAGTGGTGTACGGGTTCCCTGCCGGCGTCCAAATTGGACATCGGACTGGTGAACGCGATCGGAGCGGTCCTGCCGGGCGCCTCTTGGCAGCGATGCCACACCCATTACGCCCGAAACCTGCTCAGCCAGGTCCCCAAGTCGGCCCAGCCGTGGGTGGCCACCCTGCTGTGGCGGTCTTCGAACAGCCCGACACCGACGCCGTGAAGGCCCAGATGCGGCACGTGCTGGACGCTCTGGAGGCCAAGGCCGCTGCCCACTTGGATGCCGCCCAGCACAAACTGCTGGCGTTCACTGCGTTCCCGCGTGAGATCTGGCGGCAGATCTGGTCGAACAATCCGCAGGAGCGGCTGAACAAGGAGATCCGTCGCCGCACCGACGTGGTCGGCACGTTCCCCGACCGCACCGCCGTGATCCAGCTCGTCGGCGCGGTCCTGGCCGAGCAGAACGACGAGCGGACCGAGGCCCGCCGCTACATGGGCCGCGAACTCCTCGCCAAGGCCCGTCTCCACCCGATCGAGTCAGAAACCGACGAGACCGTCTTGCCCGCCGAACTCACCGCATAGCCTCAAAACGAGATCACCGAGTGGCCGTCGATACACCACTCTAGAGGACATGACCCTGCGCCACGGCACGCCGTGACGGTCACGGCCGAGGCCAGCATGCCACCGCCATGCCAAGCCGGATGTGCCGCCGCGCGAAGCCACCATCCGGACGCAGTAGAGCAGCACGTCCATCGACCTGCGCACAGGTTGCTCTGAACACCGAGGCATCCTGACTACCAGAGGATGCAACGGAGCCATCGGCGCGCAAACTCCTGGGGAATCAAGGACTCCCTCACTACTGAAACCGAACATCCACAATCCAAAGGGTGTTTACGAGGTTGGAGAACCACTGCGATCACGAATTGCGGTTCGCCCTCGGGCAGCGCGTCGTATTCGACTTCCCCGGGTAGCACGTACTCCAAGCTACGAAAGGAGCTTCAGGCACAGCAGACGGACCGACGGCATCAATCACGAGATCACGCTGGTTAGGCATCAGATCTGTGGTCCCGCCGCCCATCCTGTCCGCTGCCACAGCATCCTGTTCAGCCGAGACCACAACCGTCACGACCACCAGCTACGACGCTCTCGGAGGAGTCTGAATCGTGACCGTAACAGCGCCACAAACGAGCGTAAGGGCCGTTGCGCGCGAGGAGGTCGGTGTGGGTGCCCTCCTCAGCAATGGCGCCAGCCGCCAAGACGACTATGTGGTCCGCCCGGGCGGCGGTGGTGAGTCGGTGAGCGACGATCAGAGAGGTGCGATCTTCGGTCAGTCGGGCTACAGCACCGGAGACAGCCGCTTCGGTCCCCGGGTCCAGGACCGAGGTGGCTTCGTCGAGAAGGAGCACATCTGGCGAGATCAGCTGGGCGCGAACGAGGGCTATGAGTTGGCGCTGGCCGGCTGACAGTGTGCGGCCGCCTTCCCCCACAGGGTGCCGGTAGCCACCAGGGAGCCGGGAGAGTAGCTCGTGAGCTCCGACGGCGCGTGCCGCCGCCTCAACCTCGCTCTCGGCCGCCCCTGGACGACCGTACGCGATGGCGTCGTAAACCGTGCCACCCGACAGGTGCGTCTCCTGCGGAACGACGCCGAGGCGGCGCCGGTAGTCCGCGAGTTCCAGCGTTCGCAGGTCGTACCCGTCCACGCGTACGGCGCCCGCAGTGACGTCGTAGAACCGGCCGACCAGTTTCACGAGTGTCGACTTGCCCGCGCCGGTCTCTCCGACCAAAGCCACCGTCTGGCCAGCCGGAATGCTCAGTCGCACCCCATCCACTGCGTCACGAGTCGCGCCCGGGTAGCGGAAGCGTACGTCTTCGAATTCGATCGCGCCCTTCAACCGGCTTACGGGGAGCGGCTGTGAGGCACGGGGAGTGCCGGAAGGGGTGCCGAACAGGTCCAGGATGCGGCTGAGGCCGACGGATGCCTGTTGGTAGCCGTCGAAGACCTGGGAGAGCTGCAGGACGGAGGAGAACAGGACGTCCACGTACAGGAGGAACACCACGAGCAGGCCCATGGTGAGGCCGCCGTCGCGGGCCCGGTCCGCGCCGAAGGCCAGGACGCACGCGGCGGTCGCGCCCGGCAGCAGCTCCACGAAGCCGAAGTAGCCAGCCGCGTGCCGCTGGGCGCGCAGCCGGGCCGTGCGATAGGCGGCGCTCATGCCGGCGAACCGCTCGGCGCCGCGCGCGGTCTGCCGGAACGCCTGGGCGATGCGCAGGCCCGCGACGTACTCCTGCAGCTCGGTGTTGACCGCGCCGGACGTGTCGCGGGCGGCGCCGTACGCCCCCGCGGACGCCCACCGGAACAGCGCCGTCGCGGCGGCCAGGACCGGCAGCCCCGCGCACACCACCAGACCGAGCCGCCAGTCCAGGACAAGCAGCACGATGAGCACTGAGAGAGTGGAGATCAGGCTCACGGCCGCCGTGGCGAAGCCCGTCTGGGCAAACGCCGCGACGGACTCCACATCGGCGGTCATCCGGGTCATGATGCGACCGGACAGCTCGCGTTCGTAGTACGCGAGGTCGAGGCGCTGCAGATGAGCGAAGCCGCGCAGGCGCAGCACGTAGCGCAGGCGCTCGCCGAGGAGGCCGTTCGTCCGGATCTGGGCCATGCTGACCGCCCAACCGACGAACACGACAGCGACGGCGGCCACTGAGGTCACCACCACCACGCTGGAGGCCGCCTGTTGGATGCCGTCGTCGATTCCCGTGCGGATGAGCAGGGGTACGAACACGCTCACCAGGGCGTCGAGCAGGACGAACACTGCCCCCAGGACGAGCGCGCGGCGGAAGGGACGCAGCAGTCCGCGCAGGTCGAAGCCGGGCTCCGCTTCCGGGGCGGGCGCGGTGGCGGTGGGCGCGAGAGCGGCGAGCTGCGGTGGGGCGGCGGAGTCGGGCTCCGGGACCGCCCGTGCGGTGCGGGCTGGGTCGGTGTCGAGTGCGTACGACTCCTCATACGAGGACGTGGCGTGGGCCGCCGCGTCGCCGCGTCCGGCGCCCTCGGTGTCCGGGTCGGCGGCGGTGGACGCGAACAGGTTCCGGTACGCCGCCGACCGCGCCATGAGGTCATCGTGCGTGCCGGTCTCGGTGACCCTGCCGTCTTCCAGGAGGGCGATGCGGTCGGCGAGTTGGAGAGTGGAGCGGCGGCGGGCGACGAGCAGGGTGGTCCGGCCCCACATGACCTGCCGGAGCGTGCCGTGGATCGCCTCCTCGGTGCGGGGGTCGACGGCCGAGGTGGCGTCGTCGAGGAGGAGGACGCGGGGGTCGGTGATCAGGGCACGAGCCAGCGCGACCCGCTGCCGTTGACCGCCGGAGAGGGTGAAGCCGCGTTCACCGACGGTGGTGTCGTAGCCCTGGGGCAATTCACGGATGAAGCCGTCGGCACCGGCCGCCGTGGCCGCCGCCGTGATCTGGGCCTCGGTGGCCTCGGGGAGGCCGTAGGCGATGTTGTCGCGCACGGTCCCGTAGAACAGGAAGCTGGTCTCCGGGACCAGGCCGATGGCGGACCGCAGCGAGTCGAGGGCCAGGTCCCGCACGTCCCTGTCCCCGACGTGTACGGCTCCGCCCCGCACGTCGTAGAAGCGGGACAGCAGCAGGGTGACCGTGGACTTGCCGGAGCCGGGCGCCCCGACCAGGGCGAGCGTCTCGCCCGGCCGGACGGTGAGGGAGAGACCGTTCAGGACGGGGCGTGTGTACGCGTGTCCTTTCCCGTTTTCTCGGTCGCCTTGACGACCGTGGTCGCCTTGACCGCCCAGGTCGCCTCGGTGCTGAGCCTCGTCTCCCTCGTATGCGAACGTCACGTCGGACAGCTCGATGCCGAGCGGGCCCGGCGGCAGCCGCCGCGCGTCGGGACGGTCCGTGACGCCGGGGCGGGTGTCAATCAGTTCGAAAACCCGAACGACGCTGGCCCGCGCCTGGTGGAAGCTCGTCACCACGGTGGCGAGGCCGCGAAGGGGCGCGACGATCTGGGCCACGTACGTGGAGAACGCGACGAACGTGCCGAGGGAGATGGCGCCCCGCGAGGCCATCCAGCCGCCGGTGGCGAGGATGCCGACCTGGCCGAGGAGCGGCAGGGCCTGCAGGGTCGACCCGTAGAGCGCGTTGAGGCGTACGACGCGCTGTCGTGCGGTGAACAGGGCGTTCGCGACGGCACCGAGCCGGCGCAGCTCGCGGTCCTCCTGCCCGAACCCCTTGACCACGCGGACGCCGGCGACCGCGTCATCGACGACCGAGGCGACGGCCGCCTCGCGCTGCCGGGCCTCCAGCGTGGCCGGGTACAGGCGTCTGCTGCTGTGCCAGGCCGTGTAGAGCAGCAGCGGCAGGACGAGCAGCATGACCAGGGTGAGCAGCGGCGACAGCGCCAGCATGATGACGAGGGACAGGACGAGCAGCAGGACGCTGCCGAGGATGGTGGGCAGCATCGCGAGCAGCCCCTGCGCCATCGCCAGGTCGTAGATCGACCGGCTGACGACCTGTCCCGTCTGCAGGGCGTCCTGGCCCGCGCCGTCCAGGCGGGATAGCGCGGTGAAGGTGCGCATCCGCAGGTCGTGCTGGACGTCGCAGGACAGCCGCGCCGCCAGACAGCGCTGGGCGGCGCCGGCGCCGAAGCGCGCGAGGCCGGCCAGCAGGAGCACCAGCAGACAGGGCAGCAGCGGGAGTTCGTCCGCGAGGATCACCCGGTCGACGATGGCCCGGGAGACCAGCGGCACGGCCACCGCGGCCACGATTGCGGCGACAGTGGCGGCGGCGGTGAGGGCGATGGTGCGGGGGTAGCGGCGGCAGCAGTGGAGGAGGCGACGTATGGGTGTGGTGGGAGTGCCGGGTGTGTTGAGAGTTGCGGTCGTTTCGGGCGCGTCCTGAGTGCCGGACGCGCCAGGCACGTCGCTGCCGCGCGTCTCCCGCCGCTGAGTGGAGGGCGTCACCGGCTCTCCTCGATCCCGGCCTCGTTCCCGGCGGACGGCCGCGTGGCTCCGGCGAGTTCGTCGAGCTTCGCTGCCACCGTGCCGGAGATCTCCTTGAGCGGGCCCGACCTGACCATTTCGAGGTGTGTGCAGTCCACGGAGTGGTCGGTGATGTGTCCCTCCACGTACGGGCCCCACAGGGCGTGGGCGTCGAGCCGGTCGGAGCGGCCCTCGGCCGCCGTGAAGAACTCCATGTCGCCGCGGAAGACCGCGGGGCGGTAGCGGGCGGAGACCCGCATGCCGTTGGCGCAGACGGCCGCGACGCGGGCGAGCGTCTTCTCGTCGAGTCCGGCGAGCGCACCGCCCTTTCGGCGCAGCAACTCCGCGGCCTTGGTGAGCGGGGGCAGGGTGTCGTCACGCAGGTCGTCGTCGATGCCCATGTCGTGCAGGAGGCCCTGAAGGATGCTCACCTCGTCCAGCCCGTCCGTCCCCTCTGTCCTGGCAAGGTCATCCGGTCCCTCCGACGCGTCGTCACGCGGATAGCCGTCCAGCAGCCCCAGGTAGGCGACGGTCTCGCCCTGCTCTTGGAGCGCCGTCGCGACGGCGTACGCGGCGAGCGCCCCGAAGGACCAGCCGAGGAGGTGGTACGGCCCCGAGGGCTGGACCTTGCGGATCTGCTCGGCGTAGTCCGCGGCCATCTCCTCCAGGGAGCCCGGCAGCCGCTGCTCCTCCGCGATGCCGCGCGCCTGCAGTCCGTACACCGGCTGGTCGGGACCGAGGTGCTGCAGCATGCCCACGTAGGCCCAGCTCAGGCCGCTCGCGGGGTGGACGCAGAACAACGGCGGCCGGCTACCGTCGGCACGCATCGGTATCAGCACGGCCAGGCCGTCGCCCAGGTCGTCGCCGTCGAACCGCTGGACGAGCCGCGCGACCGTGGGCGCCTCGAACAGCGCCCGCAGCGACACCCGCACACCGAACACCGTCCTGATGCGGGTGAGCAGGCGGATGGCGAGCAGCGAGTGGCCGCCGAGATCGAAGAAGCCGTCGTCGATCCCGACCCCGGTCACGCCGAGGACCTCCGCGAACAGGCCGCACAGGGCCTCTTCCTGGGGGTTGCGCGGGGCGCGTCCGGTGCCGGTCCGCACCTCGGCGGCGGGCAGCGCCCGCCGGTCGAGCTTGCCGTTCGAGGTGAGCGGGAAGGCGTCCAGGGCCACCAGGGCCGTGGGCACCATGAAGTCCGGCAGCGCCGAGGCGAGGCGGCCCCGCAGCTCGTCGAGGTCGAGCGGGGCGCCGTCGGCGGGCACGACGTAGGCGACGAGACGCCGGTCGCCGGGCCGGTCCTCACGGACCACCGCGGCGGCGCGGGCGATCTGCCACTGTGCCGTCAACACCGCCTCGACCTCGCCGAGTTCGACGCGGAAGCCCCGCAGCTTGACCTGCTCGTCGACGCGCCCCAGGAACTCCAGGTCGCCGGCGCGCCGTCGGCGCATGAGGTCGCCGGTGCGGTACATGCGGGCGCCCGGGGGCCCATACGGGTCGGCAACGAATCGCTCGGACGTCAGGCCGGGGCGGCCCGTGTATCCGCGTGCCAACTGGTCCCCGGCGAGGTAGAGCTCGCCGGGTACGCCTACGGGCACCGGCCGCAGCCGGTCGTCGAGGACGTACGCGCGGACGTTGCGCACGGGGCGCCCCACCGGCAGATACGTGTCGCTGCGGCCGTCGGCGCCCAGGGTGCCGAGCTGCGCCGCGTGGTGGGTGACCTGGACCGTGGACTCGGTGGGCCCGTACAGGTTGACGCACGGCACGTGCCAGGTCTCCTGGGCGAGTTCCGTCAGGGTGGCGGGCAGCGGTTCGCCGCCCACGAACAGTCGCCGCAGCGCGGACGTGCCGCCCGCCGCGACGGCGGCGGCGCACAGTTCGGACAGCAGGGAGGGCACGACCTGGACGACGGTGATGCCGTGGTCACTGATGTGATCGGCCAACTGGTGTGCGTCCGTGGCCACTTCGTCGGACACGACGTGCCCTGCGGCCCCGGTCACGAGCGGCAGCCAGGTCTCCCACACGGCCGCGTCGAAGCTGAACGCGGTCCGGACGAGGACGCGGTCCGTGCCGTCCAGCGGGTACTCCCCGGCCATCCAGCGCAGATGGCCGGCGACGGCCGCGTGGGTGACTGTGACGCCCTTCGGCCGGCCCGTGGAACCCGAGGTGTAGATGACATACGCGGGGTGGGCGGGCAGAAGGGGGCGGGTCCGGTGCGCGTCCGTCACATTCGACGTGCCTGGCGTGTCCGACGTGCCCAGTGCCTCCGGCGCGTCCGGCACATCTGCCCCGGACTCGCGGGCGAGCGCCGCCGCCACGTCCTCCAGCACCAACGCGGCACGCGGCACGCGGTCCTGCTCCGCCTCGACGGTGAGGACCACCGCGGGACGGGCGTCCGTCAGCATGTGCGCGATGCGCTCGGCCGGGTACCGCGGGTCGACGGACAGGTAGGCCGCCCCCGACTTCAGCACCGCCAGCATCGCCACGACGGCGTCCGCGGAGCGCGGCAGCAACAGGGCCACCGTGTCCTCGGGCCCCACTCCCCGCCCGATGAGGTAGCGGGCCAGGCGGTTCGCCCGCGCGTTCAGCTGCGCGTAACTGAGCTCAACCTCCTCGAAAAGTACGGCAGTTGCCTCTGGGGTCCGGGCGACCTGCTCCTCGAAGAGGTCGACGAGCGTCCGCTCGACGACGTCCTCGCGATCGCCCTGCCAACTGGTCAGCAGGTCCTCGTACTCCTGAGAGGACAGGATCTCCAGACCACCGACCGGCCGGTCGGGCTCTGCCACCGCAGCCGACAACAGCCGGCTGAACCGCTCGGCGATCCCCTCGACCGTCTCCCGGTCGAACAGGTCGACCGCGAACTCGAAGGCACCATTGAGCCCGGCCGCCCCGCCGTCCGCGTCCTCCGTCTCGTGCATGCTCAGCGACAGGTCGAACTTCGCCGTCTCGGCGGGCGTGCCCTCCTGCTCCAGCGTGAGATCGGACAGCCTCATGTCGGCACGGGCGTTGTTCTGGAAGGTCAGCATGACCTGGAACAACGGGTGCCGGGAGGTCGAACGAGTGGGGTTGAGCACCTCGACGAGGTGCTCGAAGGGCACGTCCTGGTGCGCGTAGGCCGCCAGGTCCGTCTCGCGCACCCGGTCGAGCAGTTCACGGAAGGTGGGATCGCCGGAGAGGTCGGCGCGCAGCACGAGCGTGTTGACGAAGAAGCCGACCAGGTCGTCGAGTGCCTCGTCGGTGCGGCCCGCCACCGGGGAGCCGATGGGGATGTCCGGGCCCGCGCCGAGCCGCGAGAGCAGCGCGGCGAAGGCCGCCTGCACCACCATGAACACGCTCGCGCCCGACTCCCGGGCCAGCCCGACGAGACGCCCGTGCAGCTCCGCGTCGAGGGCGAACTCCACGAGGTCACCCCGGTACGTGGGCGCCGTGGGCCTGCTCCGATCGGTGGGCAAATCCAACTGCTCGGGCAGGTCGTCCAGTTGAGACTTCCAGTAGGCGAGCTGCCGGCTCAGCAGACTCTCGGAGTCGGACTCGTCGCCCAGCAACTCCCGCTGCCACAGCGCATAGTCGGCGTACTGCACCGGCAGCGGCGCCCACGCCGGGGCACCGCCGACGGCCCGCGCCCCGTACGCCTCCGCCAAATCCCGCGCCAGCGGAGCCATCGACCAACCGTCGCCTGCGATGTGGTGCAGCACCACCACGAGGACGTGTGCCGCGCCGTCCACCGCGAACAGGCAGGCACGCAGAGGCGGTTCGGACGACAGGTCGAAACCGCGCGACGTCTCGGTGGCCACCGCCTCGGACAGCTCCGCCTCGGGCACCGGCACGGCCATCAGCGACGGGCACGCGTCGTCGGTGTCCAGGAGGTGCTGGTACGGGGTGCCGTCGGGGCCTTCGGGGAAGACGGTCCGCAGCGACTCGTGGCGCGTGATCACGTCCCGCAGCGCGGCGGCGAGAGCGCCACGGTCCAGGGCGCCCGTCAAACGCAGGACGATCGGGAGGTTGTACGTCGACGACGACGCACCCTCCAGACGGTTCAGGAACCACAGCCTGCGCTGAGCGAACGACAACGGAACCTCGACCGGACGCTCCATCGGGACGAGAGCTCTCCGGGCCGTGCCTGCCTCCGCCACCCGCTCGGCCAGCTGCACCACCGTAGGGCCCTCGAAGAGCGCACGCAGAGGCAGCTCGACACCCAGGCGGGTGCGGATGCGGCTGATCAGACGGGTGGCCAGGAGGGAGTGGCCGCCCAGATCGAAGAAGCTGTCGTCGATACCGACCCTCTCCACGCCCAGCACCTCGGCGAAGGCCGCACACAGCACCTGCTCGTGACCATTGCGCGCACCACGACCCGCACCGGCCAGCCCGTACTCCGGGGCAGGCAGGGCGCGCCGGTCCAGCTTGCCGTTCGCCGTCAACGGCAACGCGTCCAGCACCACGACCGCCGCCGGAACCATGAACTCCGGCAGGCGTCCGCTCAGGTAGCCGCGTACGTCGATGCCGTCGGTCTCTTCCCTCTCGCGGGGCACCACGTAGGCGACGAGCTGCTTGCCGCCGGGGCGGTCCTCGCGGGCGACCACGGCGACCTGGGCGACGTCCGGGTGGGCTGCGATGGCGGCCTCGACCTCGCCGAGTTCGACGCGGAAGCCGCGGATCTTGACCTGGAAGTCGGCGCGGCCCAGGAACTCCAACGTGCCGTCGGCCCGCCAGCGAGCCAGGTCACCCGAGCGATACATGCGCTCCCCCGGCCCCGCGAACGGGTCGGCCACGAAACGCTCGGCCGTCAGGGCGGGGCGGTTGAGGTAACCGCGCGCCAGCTGCGCGCCCGCCAGGTAGAGCTCTCCCGCGACACCGGCCGGGACCGGGCACAGGGCCTCGTCCAGGACATAGACGCGGCTGTTGGCCACCGGTCGGCCGATCGACGGCAGCACCGGCCACCCGCCCGGGTCACCCTCCAGAGAGAGCGCCGTGAGGACGTGGGTCTCGGTCGGCCCGTAGTGGTTGTGCAGCCGGCGTCCAGGGACCGACGCGAAGAACTCCCGCACCGGACCATGCAGCATCAGCGCCTCACCAGCCTGCGCCACGTCCGTCAACTCGGGCAATGGGAGGCCGAGTTCGGCCGACGCCTCCGCGACCGCCTCGATCACCAAGTTCGGCGCGTACAGCTCGTTGACGCCGCGCCGGTCGAGCCAGCGGACCAGTTCGGCGGGGTCCTTGCGGACTTCTTCACGCGGCAGCGCGAGGATGCCGCCCGACCACAGGGCCGTGAAGATCTCCTGGGCGGCCACGTCGAAGCTGATGGAGGTGAAGTGGGCGGTGGTCACCCCGGTGGTCACTCCGGCCGTCACCCCGTCCCCACGCCCCCGGCCGTGCCAGACGAGCAGGTTGGCCATCGCTCCGGCACGGAAGACCACGGCCTTCGGCCGTCCGGTCGACCCGGACGTGTACATCACGTAGACCGGGTGCTCGGGCAGCAGCCGCACGCCACCGCGCTCGGCGTCGGACAGATCCACGTCGGCATACGCGGTCACCGTCTTGGCCGTGACCTCGACACCCCGGTCGGCCAGCCCTTCGGGCAGCCGCCCGAGGGTCTCCACCGAGCCCAGCACACATACCGGATCGGCGTCCTGGAGCATGTAGTCGATGCGATCGGCCGGGTAGGACGGGTCCACCGGCACGTACGCCGCCCCCGACTTCACCACCGCCAGCAACGCAACCGGCAGCCACTCCGAGCGCGGCAGCATCATCGCCACCACCCGCTCCGGGCCGGCACCCCGCTCGACCAGCAGACGGGCCAGACGATTCGCCCGTGCGTTCAGCTCGGCGTACGACAGCTCCACGCCCTCGTACACGACCGCCGTCGCCTCGGACGCACGGGCCACCCGTTGCTCGAAGGCCTCCGGCAACGACACCCACGGGACCTCGACCGCCGTCGCGTTCCGGACCTCCAGCAGGTCGCGGCGCTCGGCGTCCGACAGCACCGCCAGCTCGCCCACCGGCCGGTTGGCATCGGCGACCACCCCGGCCAGCACCCGACCGAACCGCTCCACCAACCCCTCGACCGTCCCCCGATCGAACAGGTCAGTGGAGAACTCCAGGACACCGGAGAGGCCGTCGGGGCGTCCGTCGGCGGCGGTGCGCTCGGCGACGCTGAGGAACAGGTCGAACTTGGCGGAGCCCGCGGCCGTGAGGCTCTCCACATCGAGGCCCGGCATGGTGAGCTGGGCCTGTTCGTTGTTCTGGAAGGTCAGCATCACCTGGAACAGCGGGTGACGCGACAGCGACCGTTCCGGGTTGAGGACCTCCACCAGGTACTCGAAGGGCACGTCCTGGTGCGCGTACGCCGCCAGGTCCGTCTCCCGCACCCGGCCGACCAGCTCACGGAACGTCGGATCACCCGACAGGTCCGTCCGCAGCACCAACGTGTTCACGAAGAAGCCGACCAGGTCGTCCAGGGCCTCATCCGTACGCCCCGCGATCGGCGAGCCGATCGGGATGTCGGTTCCGGCACCCATCCGGGACAGCAGCGCGGCGAACGCCGCACGCACCACCATGAACACGCTGGCGCCGGACTCGCGGGCCAGCTCGGTCAGGCCCGCGTGGACCTCCGGGGCCACGTCCAACCGCACCTGGTCGCCTCGGAAGGATGCCACCGCCGGGCGGGGGCGGTCGGCCGGAAGGGGCAACTGTTCGGGCAGGTCGGACAGATGGCTCTTCCAGTACGCGATCTGGCGGCTGAGCACACTGTCGGCATCGGACTCGTCGCCCAGCAACTCCCGCTGCCACAACGTGTAGTCGGCGTACTGCACCGGCAGCGGCGCCCACTCAGGGGCTCGTCCGGCGGCCCGCGCCCCGTACGCCTTCGCCAAGTCGCGCGCCAGCGGCGCCATCGACCAGCCGTCACCGGCGACGTGGTGCAGCACCACGACCACCACGTGGGATCCGTCGGGCAGGGCGAACAGGGCGGCGCGGAGCGGCGGTTCGGACCTCATATCGAAGCCGCGCCCTGCAGTCTCCGCGATCGCCGCGTCGACGTCCTCCTCGGATATCTCCCGGACCGGCATGTACACCGTGGCGTCCGCCGCGTCGAGGACGCGCTGGACGGGCAGGCCGTCCGTGCCCTCCGGGAAGACCGTGCGCAGCGACTCATGACGTACGACGACGTCCCGGAGGGCTGTCCGCAGCGCGTCCCGGTCCAGCGCGCCCGACAGACGGAAGGCGAGGGGCACGTTGTACGTGGCGGCCTCGGTGCCCTCGAAGCGGTTGAGGAACCACAGGCGCGACTGGGCGAAGGACAGGGGCACCGCCTCCGGACGCGCCATCGGGGCCAGGGCACGCCGTGCCGTGTCGGCGCCTGCGATGCGCTCCGCGAGCTGTGCCACCGAGGGCGCGTCGAACAGGTCCCGCAGCGGCACCTCCACACCGAGGACGGTCCGGATCCGGCTGACCACGCGGGTCGCGAGGAGCGAGTGCCCGCCGAGGTCGAAGAACCCGTCGTCGATGCCGACCCGCTCCAGACCGAGCGTCTCGGCGAAGATCGCGCAGAGGGCTTCCTCGCGGCCATCGCGGGGGCGACGCTCCGAGGCCGCGTACCGGGGAGCGGGCAGCGCGTTCCGGTCCAGCTTGCCGTTGGGGGTCAGCGGCAGTTCCGGAAGGGCGACGACCGCGGCCGGGACCATGTAGTCGGGCAGGAGCGCGGCGACGGAGCGGCGCAGCTCGGCGGGGTCGACGGGGGGCGCCTCGGGGGCAGGTGCCTCGCCGGGGGCGGGTGCCCCGCCGGGTCCGGCGACCTCTCCGCGTGCGGGCATCTCCCCGCGTACGGGCACGACGTAGCCGACCAGGCGCCTGTCTCCCGGGCGGTCCTCGCGGACCACCACGGCCGCCTGGACGACGTCGGGGTGGCGGGTGAGGGCGGCCTCGATCTCGCCCGGCTCGACGCGGAAGCCGCGGACCTTGACCTGGCCGTCGGCGCGTCCGGCGTATTCCAGACTGCCGGCGCGGTTCCAGCGGGCGAGGTCCCCGGTGCGGTACATGCGCGAGCCGTCGGGACCGTAGGGGTTGGCCACGAAACGCTCGGCCGTCAGGCCCGGACGGTTCAGATAGCCGCGGGCCAGGCCGCGTCCCGCGATGTACAGCTCTCCGGTGGTGCCGGAGGGCACCGGCCGCAGCGCCGCGTCGAGGACGTACGCCTGGGTATTCGCGAGGGGGGTGCCGATGGACGGAGTGACGGCGGGGGAAGCGCTGCCGGGCGCGGTGGCGTCGAGCGCGGTCACCTCGGCCAGCGTGGAGACGATGGTCGCCTCGGTCGGGCCGTACTCGTTGACGACGCCGGCGGCGTGGGCGCACAGGGTCTCGGCCAGGGCGGCGGTCAGCGGCTCGCCGCCGGTCACCGCGCGCAGTCCGCGGACCATGTCGGGGTCGTGCGTCACCAGGGTCTGCCACAGCGACGGCGTCGCGTTCAGGACGGTGGCGCCGGTCTCGCGGATCAGCCGTCCCAGGGCCGCGGGCCGGGACACGTCGTCCCGGTCGGCCAGGACGAGGCGGGCACCGGAGACTAGCGGCAGCAGCACTTCCATGGTGGCGACGTCGAACGCCGCCGTCGTTACGGCGAGGAGCCGGTCGTCCGGCGTCAGGGGGAGCCGTTCGCGCAGCGCGACCAGCTGGTTGGCCAAGGCGGCGTGCGGAACGACGACGCCCTTGGGGGTGCCCGTCGAGCCCGATGTGTAGATCACGTACGCCGCGTCGTCGGCCGTCGCGCCGGACACCGCGGGCGCGCCGTCCGCGTGACCGGAGGAGCCGCCCGCACGGCCGGAGAGGCACCGCGCCATCTCGTCCGGGCCGAGCACGAGCTGCGGGGCGGAGTCGGCGGTCATGAACTCGACGCGCGTGGCCGGGTGTTCGGGGTCGATGGGCACGTAGGCTCCCCCGGCCTTCAGCACTCCGAGGAGGGCCACCACCAGGTCGACCGACCTGGGCAGCGTCAGCGCCACACGCCGGTCGGGTCCGACACCCCGGTCGACGAGCCAGTCGGCGACACGACGGGCGCGTACGTCCAACTCGGCGTAGGTCAGACTCTCTTCGCCGTGCACAAGGGCCGTGGCGTCCGGTGTCTCGGCAGCCTGCCGCGCGAAGAGGCCGGGCACGGTGAGGTCCGGGGCCGGGGCCGCCGTGTCGTTGAGCCCCCGCAGCAGGTGTTCCCGCTCGCCCGACCGCAGGACGTCGGCGGCGCCGATCCGCAGCGCGGGGTCGCCGACCAGTTGCCGCAGCAGTCCGTGGAACCGTTCGGCCATGGCCTCGACGGTCCCGTGGTCGAAGAGGTCGGTGGCGTAGCGGAAGGCGCCCATGAGTCCGGCCGGGACGCCGTCGTCCGTCCGCCGCTCGCCGAGCGTGACGGCCAGGTCAAACTGGATGACGTCCACGGGTGTCGCGGCGGCGGACACGGCGAGGCCCGGCAGGCTCAGCTCGGCCTGCTCGTTGTTCTGGAAGGCGAACATCACCTGGAACAAGGGGTGGTGGGACGTCGAACGGACGGGGTTGAGGACCTCGACCAGCTGCTCGAACGGCACGTCCTGGTGGGTGTGGGCCCCCAGGTCGGTCTCGCGCACGCGGTCGATCAGCTCGTGGAAGGTGGGGTCGCCGGACAGGTCGGTGCGCAGCACCAGGGTGTTGATGAAGAAGCCGACCAGGTCGTCCAGGGCCTCGTCCGTACGGCCGGCGATCGGCGAGCCGATCGCGATGTCCGTCCCGGCCCCGAGCCGCGACAGGAGCACGGCGAGGGCCGCCCGCACGACCATGAACTCGCTGGCGCCGCGGGAGCGGGCGAGATCAGTGATCCGACGATGGAGGTCCGTGTCCAGGGTGAAGGGGACGAGGCCGCCTCGGTTGGTGGGGACGGCGGGCCGAGGACGGTCGGTGGGCAACTCCACCTGCTCGGGCACATCGGCCAGTTGGTTCTTCCAGTAGCCGAGCTGACGGCCGAGCGGGCTCTCCGGGTCGGTCTCCTCACCGAGGGCGTCGCGCTGCCAGAGCGCGTAGTCGGCGTACTGGACCGGCAGCGGCTCCCACTCCGGGGCGCTCCCGGCGGCGCGGGCGGCGTAGGCGGTGGCCAGGTCGCGCGCGAGGGGCACCATCGACCAGCCGTCACCGGCGATGTGGTGGAGGACGACGACCAGCACGTGCGTGGTCTCGTCGATCGCGAACAGCTGTGCTCGGAGAGGGAGTTCACGGGTCAGATCGAAGCCTTGGCGAACCGCCCGGGCGATTGCTTCGGTGACCTCGTGCTCGTGGATCCGCCGCGTCGGGAGCCCGACCTCGGTGGCGCCGTCGGGAGCGGTGCCGGCGACGTCCCCGGCGGCAGTCGCCCCGGCGACGGGGCGTACGTCCTGGCAGGGGGTGCCGTCGGCGGCTTCCGGGAAGACGGTGCGCAGAGTCTCATGGCGGGCCGTCAGGTCATCGACGGCCGCGCGCAGGGCGTCACGGTCGAGCATCCCGGTCAGACGCAGGGCGATGGGGATGTTGTACGTGGCGGCCTCGGCGCCTTCGAGACGGTTGAGGAACCACAGGCGCCGCTGGGCGTACGACAGGGGTACGCGCTCGGGACGCACGGCGCGGCGCAGCGCGGCCCGCGCGGTGTCCGCCTGCTCGACACGGCCCGCGAGCCGGAGGACGGTCGGGCCCTCGAAGAGGGCGCGGAGCGGGAGTTCGACGTTCAGCACGGTGCGAATACGGCTGATCACACGGGTGGCGAGCAGGGAGTGCCCGCCCAGGTCGAAGAAGCTGTCGTCGATGCCGACACGGTCCGCGCCGAGCACCTCGGCGAAGATCGCACACAGCGCGCGCTCACGCTCCGAGCGCGGGGCACGGAAAGTCACGACCGCCGCGTAGTCGGGGGCGGGCAGGGCGCGTCGGTCGACCTTGCGGTGCGCGGTCAACGGCAACTCGGCCAGGGTGACGATCGCGGCCGGGACCATGAATTCCGGCAGCCGTTCGCCCACGTACTGGCGGACCTGGCCCGCGTCCAGGGACGTGCCGGGCCGGGACGGGACTGCGTAGCCGACCAGACGCTTGTCGCCGGGGCGGTCCTCGCGGGCGATGACGACGACCTGCGCGACCTCGGGGTGGGACGCGAGGGCGGCCTCCACCTCACCGAGCTCGATACGGAGGCCGCGGACCTTGACCTGCTCGTCCGCCCGCCCGACGTATTCGAGCTGGCCGTCCCGGCGGCGACGCACCACGTCGCCCGTCCGGTACATCCGCTCCCCCGCACCGTCCGCGAACGGGTCGGGCACGAAACGCTCCGCCGTCAGGGCGGGGCGGTTGAGGTAGCCACGGGCCAGCTGCGCGCCCGCCAGATACAGCTCGCCGGGGACGCCAGCGGGGACAGGGTTCAGGTGGTCGTCCAGCACATAGGCGCGGGTGTTCCGCACCGGCCGCCCGATCGGCGGCACACCCACCATCTCCGGTGCCAGCGGCTCACTCGACGTCGACGCCACCGTGGCCTCGGTCGGGCCGTAGATGTTGACCATCCGACGGCCCCGCGACCACGTACGCGCCACCTCCGCCGAACACGCCTCACCCGCGACCACCAGCGTCAGATCCGCCGGCAGCCCGCCCGACTCCCCCAGCACCGGCAACGTCGCGGGCGGCAGCGTCGCATGCGTGAGCCCGAACTCCGCCATGAGCTGCGAAAGTTCAACACCGGGCACCAACCGCTCCGCCGACCCGAGTACCAGGGCAGCACCCGCCAGCCACGCCGGCCACATGTCCGCCACCGCCGCGTCGAAACTCGGCGACGCGAACTGCAACAGACGACTCCCACCGTCCACACCCAGCCGCACGATGTGATCCCGCGCCAGATTCACCACACCCGCGTGACCGACCACCACACCCTTCGGACGACCCGACGAACCCGACGTATAGATCACATAGGCGGGATGATCGGGCCGCAGCGCGACACACCTCTCCCCATCCACCAGATCCACATCCGACTCGGACGCCACCGCACCAGCGACGTCCTCAAGAAGCAGTGCGTTCAAGCCACTTGGAGCGGCATCACGGACGGCACCCGAGGTCATTACCACCGCAGGGCGGGCGTCACCGAGCATGTACGCGATCCGCTCCGCTGGATACTTCGGGTCCACCGGAACATACGCAGCACCCGCCTTCAGCACCGCCAACATCGCCACCAACAACTCCGGCGAACGCGGCAGCACCAACGCCACCAGACCCTCAGGCCCCACACCCCGACCCACCAAGAACCGCGCCAGACGATTCGCGCGGGCATTCAACTCCGCATACGACAGCCGAGCATCCTCAAACAGAACCGCCGTCGCCCCGGGCGTCCGCTCCACCTGCTCCTCGAACGCCACGGGCAACGCCACCCACGGAACCTCCACCCGCTCACCCTGCCAACCGGACAACAGGTTCGCGTGCTCGTGCGGGGACAGGATCTCCAGCTCACCCACAGGCTGGTCGGGGTCGGCCACTGCGTCGGACAGCAGCCGCCGGAAGCGCTCGGCGATCTCCTCGACCGTCACCCGGTCGAACAGATCCGTGGCGAACTCGAAACCACCCTCAAGCCCCGCCGGCACACCGTCACCGTCGAACCGCTCGGTCAGCCCCAGCGACAGGTCGAACTTCGCGGCAACGCCCTGGCTCTGCTCCGTGCTCAGCGCGAGGCCGGGGAGCCGCAGGTCGGACTGGTCCTGGTTCTGGAAGGCCAGAGCCACCTGGAAGAGGGGGTTCCGGGCCATGGAGCGGACCGGGTTGAGCACCTCGACGAGGTGCTCAAAGGGCACGTCCTGGTGCGCGTAGGCGGCCAGGTCGGTCTCGCGCACCCGGTCGAGCAGCTCGCGGAAGGTGGGATCGCCGGAGAGGTCGGTGCGCAGCACGAGCGTGTTGACGAAGAAGCCGACCAGGTCGTCGAGCGCCTCGTCCGTACGCCCCGCCACCGGGGATCCGATGGGGATGTCCGTGCCTGCACCGAGCCGCGAGAGCAGCGCGGCGAAGGCCGCCTGCACCACCATGAACACACTCGCACCCGACTCCCGGGCCAGCCCCACGAGCCGCCTGTGCAGGTCCGCGTCGAGGGCGAACGTCAGGCTGTCGCCTTGATAGGAGGCGACGGCGGGACGCCGGCCATCTGTGGGGAGCGCCAACTGCTCCGGCAGGTCCGCCAGTTGTGTCGTCCAGTAGGTGATCTGGCGGCCGAGCAGACTGTCGGGGTCGTTCTCGTCGCCGAGCAGCTCGCGCTGCCAGAGCGCGTAATCGGCGTACTGCACCGGCAGCGGCACCCACTCCGGGGCGGAGTCCGCGATCCGCGCCTCGTAGGCAGCCGCCAGGTCCCGAGCCAGCGGGGCCATCGACCAGCCGTCGCCGACGATGTGGTGGAGCACCACTACGAAGACGTGCGCGGCGTCATCCATCGCGAACAGGCGGGTGCGCAGAGGCGGTTCGGACGTCAGGTCGAAGCCGCGCGACACCTCTGCGGTCACGAGCGCCGACAGGTTCTCCTCCGACGCCTCGGTGACGTCGAGGCGGGCGGAAGCCCGGTCGGTTGCGATGACCGCCTGGTACGGGGTGCCGTCGGCGCCCTCGGGGAAGACCGTGCGCAGACTCTCGTGCCGCGTGATCACATCACGCAGCGCGGCAGCAAGCGCGTCGCGGTCCAGCGTGCCGGTCAGGCGTAGGGCGATCGGGAGGTTGTACGTCGACGACGACGCACCCTCCATACGGTTCAGGAACCACAGCCTGCGCTGAGCGAAGGACAACGGCACCTCGACCGGACGCTCCATCGGGACGAGAGCCCTCCGGGCCGTGCCTGCCTCCGCCACGCGCTCGGCCAGCTGCACCACCGTAGGGCCCTCGAAGAGCGCACGCAGAGGCAGTTCGACGCCCAGGCGGGTGCGAATACGACTGATCAGACGGGTCGCCAGCAGGGAGTGGCCGCCCAGGTCGAAGAAGCTGTCGTCGATACCGACCTTCTCCACACCGAGCACCTCGGCGAAGGCCGCACACAGCACCTGCTCGTGACCATTGCGCGCACCACGACCCGCACCGGCCACCCCGTACTCCGGGGCAGGCAGGGCACGCCGGTCCAGCTTGCCGTTCGCCGTCAACGGCAACGCGTCCAGGACCACGACCGCCGCCGGAACCATGAACTCCGGCAGGCGCGCACCGACATAGCGGCGCAGTTGCGGTGCATCCACGGAAGCTGTGGCGTTCGACGGGACGACGTAGGCGACAAGGCGCTTGCCGCCGGGCTGGTCCTCACGCGCGACCACCGCGGCCTGAGCAACATCCTGGTGGGAGGCGACCGCCGCCTCGACCTCACCGAGTTCCACGCGGAAGCCGCGGATCTTGACCTGGAAGTCCGCACGGCCCAGGAACTCCACCGTGCCGTCGGCCCGCCACCGCGCCAGGTCACCCGAGCGATACATACGCTCGCAAGGACCCGCAAAAGGATCAGCGGTGAACCGCTCGGCCGTCAGGCCCGGACGGTTCAGGTAGCCGCGGGCCAACTGCGCACCCGCGAGGTAGAGCTCGCCCGCCACCCCGATCGGGACCGGGCGCAACCGCTCATCGAGGACGTAGACCCGGCTGTTGGCCACCGGCCGGCCGATCGACGGCAGCACCGGCCACTCCGCCGGATCACCCTCCAACGACAGCGCCGTCACGACATGCGTTTCCGTCGGCCCGTAGTAGTTGTGCACGCGGCGCCCCGGCACCGAGGCGAAGAACTCCCGCACCGGACCGTGCAGCGCCAACGCCTCACCAGCCTGTGCAACATCCGTCAACTCAGGCAGATCGAGACCCAGCTCAGCAGCCGCTTCCGCGACCGCCTCCACCATCGGCATCGGCGCGAACAACTCACCGACCCCGTGCTCGGCGAGCCAGCGCACCAGCTCCGCCGCACTACGCCGCGTCTCATCACGCGGCACCACCAACGCCTTGCCCGACCACAGAGCGGAGAACATCTCGTGCGCCGCCGCGTCGAAACCCAGCGCGGCGAACTGGCCTGTCCGCTTGCCCTCCCCACCGGTGAGTATCTGCATGTGCCAGGCCAGCAGGTTCACCATCGCCCCGGCCGGGAAGACCACACCCTTCGGCCGCCCCGTCGACCCGGACGTGTACATCACATACAGCGGATGCTCAGGCCGCAGCGGCAGGCCACCGCGCTCGGCGTCGCACAGATCGTCGTCCGCGTACTGCCCCAGGGACGGGACGATCGTCTCGTCCAGCACCACCTGCGCCCGGCCGCCGGCCACCGCCTCGTCCAGCGGCACGGCCGACACCACCGCCACCGGGTCGGCGTCCTGGAACATGTACGCGATCCGGTCCGCCGGATACGCCGGATCGACCGGTACATACGCCGCACCCGACTTCACCACCGCCAACAAAGCCACCGGCAACCACTCCGAACGCGGCAACATCAACGCCACCACACGCTCCGGACCAGCACCCCGCTCCACCAGCAACCGCGCCAGACGATTCGCCCGCGCATTCAGCTCCGCATACGACAGCTCGACACCCTCAAACACCACGGCCGTCGCCCCAGGAGTCCGCGCCACCTGCCGCTCAAAACCCACCGGCAACGACACCCACGGAACCACGACACCCGTCGCATTCCGCACCTCCAGCAACTCACACCGCTCGGCGCCCGACAGCACCTCCAGGCCACTCACCCGGCCATCAGCGTCCGCCACCACACTGGCCAGCACCCGACCGAACCGCTCCACCAGCCCCTCGACCGTCCCCCGATCGAACAGATCGACGGAGAACTCCAGGACTCCCGCCAGGCCCGCCGGCTCGCCATCGTCGTCACGCAGCTCGGTGACGTTCAGGATGAGGTCGAACTTGGACGAGCGTGTCTCCGTCACCTCTCCGGTGAGCGTGAGCTGAGGAAGGCGGAGTTCGGCCTGTTCGTTGTTCTGGAAGGCGAGCATCACCTGGAACAGCGGGTGACGCGACATCGAGCGTTCCGGGTTGAGGACCTCCACCAGATGCTCGAACGGCACATCCTGATGCGCATACGCCGCCAGGTCCGTCTCCCGCACCCGCTCCACCAACTCACGGAACGTCGGATCACCCGACAGATCCGTCCGCAGCACCAGCGTGTTCACGAAGAAGCCGACCAGGTCGTCCAGCGCCTCGTCCGTACGCCCCGCGATCGGCGTACCGATCGGGATGTCCACACCCGCACCCATCCGCGACAACAACGCCGCGAACGCCGCCCGCACCACCATGAACACACTCCCACCGGACTCGCGCGCGAGGCGGACGAGCGCCTGGTGCAGTTCCGCGTCGACGTTCACCGGCACGGTGCCGCCCCGGCGCGAGGCGACCGCCGGGCGGGGGCGGTCCGTGGGCAGCTCCAACTGGTCAGGCAGGACGGCGAGTTGCTCTGTCCAATAGGCGAGTTGACGGCTGATCAGGCTGTCGGGGTCAGACTCGTCGCCGAGGACGTCCTGCTGCCACAGCGCGTAGTCCGCGTACTGCACCGGCAGCGGCTCCCAGCCGGGAGCGCGGCCCGTGATGCGCGCCTCGTACGCCAGCGCGACGTCGCGGGCCAGCGGTGCCATCGACCAGCCGTCGCCCGTGATGTGGTGCAGCACGACGACCAGGATGTGTGTGGTGTCGTTCAGCCCGAACAGGGAAGCCCGCAGCGGGACTTCGTTTGTGAGGTCGAACCCGCGTCGCGCGGCCTGCGCGATCGCGTCCGTGACCTCGTCCTCGCGGATCTCCCGTACCTGCATCTCGACCATGGAGTCCGTCGCGTCGAGGACACGCTGGACGGGCACGCCGTCCTCGCCCTCCGGGAAGACCGTGCGCAGCGATTCATGGCGCACGACGACGTCCTGGAGGGCCGCGCGCAGGGCGTCGCGGTCCAGGGGTCCGGTGAGCCGCAGTGCGATGGGCATGTTGTACGTGATGGACTCCGGGCCCTCGAAGCGGTTGAGGAACCACAGCCTGCGCTGCGCGAACGACAGGGGGATCTCGGCGGGACGGTCCGCCGGCACCGGCGCCGTGCGGGCACCCTGCGCGTCCGCCATGCGCCCGACCAGCTGCGCGACGGTCGGCGCCTCGAACATCGCCCGGGGTGGGACCTCCATCCCGAACACCGCACGGATGCGGCTGATGACACGGGTGGCGTGCAGCGAGTGGCCGCCCAGCTCGAAGAAGCTGTCGTCGATCCCGACCTTCTCCACGCCGAGCACCTCGGCGAAGATCGCGCAGAGGACCTCCTCGCGGGCGTCACGCGGACCGCGTACGCGGCGAGCCTCGACCCACTCGGGGGCGGGCAGAGCGCGCCGGTCGACCTTGCGGTGCGCGGTCAACGGCAGCTCGGCCAAGGTGACCACGGCGGCCGGCACCATGAACTCCGGCAGCAGCTCGCCCACGTACTGACGGACCTGACCCGCGTCCACGGTCGCACCCGACGTCACCGGCACGACGTAGGCGACCAGGCGCTTGTCGCCAGGGCGATCCTCGCGGGCGGTGACCACGACCTGCGCCACCTCGGGGTGGGACAGGATCACGGCCTCGATCTCGCCCAGCTCGATACGGAAACCACGGACCTTGACCTGCTCGTCCGCACGACCGACGTATTCGAGCTGGCCGTCGCGGCGGCGACGCACTACGTCACCGGTCCGGTACATCCGCTTTCCCGGCCCGTCCGCGAACGGATCGGGGACGAAACGCTCCGCCGTCAGGACGGGACGGTTGAGGTAGCCGCGCGCCAACTGGGCGCCGGACAGGTAGAGCTCACCGGCCACCCCGGCCGGCACCGGACGCAACGACGCATCCAACACATATGCGCGGGTGTTCCACACCGGCTGCCCGATCGGCGGCACGCCGACCGTCTCCGGCGTCAACGGCTCACTCGACGTGGACGCCACCGTCGCCTCGGTCGGGCCATAGATGTTCACCATCCGACGACCGCGCGACCACGTGCGGGCCGCCTCCGCCGAACACGCCTCACCGGCGACCACGAGCGTCAGATCCGAGGGCAGTCCGCCGGACTCCCCCAGCACTGGCAAGGTGGCCGGGGGGAGGGTCGCATGCGTGACCCCGAACTCCGAGATCAACTCCGCGAGCTGCGCCCCCGGCACCAGCCGCTCCGCCGACCCCAGCACCAACGCCGCACCCGCCAACCACGCCGGCCACATGTCCGCCACCGCAGCGTCAAAACTCGGCGACGCGAACTGCAGCAACCGGCTGCCACCGTCCACGCCCAGCCGCGCAATGTGGTCCCGGGCCAGGTTCACGACGCCCGCGTGGCCGACGACGACACCCTTCGGGCGACCCGACGAGCCCGACGTATAAATGACGTAGGCAGGGTGATCGGGCCGCAGCGCGACAGATCTCTCCCCGTCCACCAGATCCACACCCAACTCGGACGCCACCGCACCAGCGATGTCCTCAACGAGCAGCGCTTCCAATCCGCTTGGCATAACCTCACAGACGGCGCCCGAGGTCAGCACCACAGCGGGACGGGCGTCACCGAGCATGTACGCGATGCGCTCCGCCGGGTACTTCGGATCCACCGGAACGTACGCAGCACCAGCCTTCAGCACCGCCAACATCGCCACCAACAACTCCGGCGAACGCGGCAACACCAAAGCCACCAAACCCTCAGGCCCCACACCCCGACCCACCAAAAACCGAGCCAGACGGTTGGCCCGCGCATTCAACTCCGCATACGACAGCTGAACGTCCTCGAACAGCACCGCCGTCGCCTCCGGCGTCCGCGCCACCTGCTCCTCGAACGCCACCGGCAACGACACCCACGGAACCTCGACCCGCTCCCCCTGCCAACCCGACAACAGGCTCTCGTGCTCATGCGGGGACAGGATCTCCAGCTCGCCCACTGGCCGGTCCGGGTCGGCCACCGCATCGGACAACAGCCGCCCGAACCGCTCGGCGATCCCCTCGACCGTCACCCGGTCAAACAGATCCGTGGCGAACTCGAAAGCGCCGACGAGACCCGCCGGACGACCGTCGTCCCCTTGCTGCTCGTGCACACCCAGCTGGAGGTCGAACTTGGCGGCGCCGTCCCCGGTCGACTCGCTCGTGAAGGTCAGCCCGGGGAGCCGGAACTGGGCCTGTTCGTTGTTCTGGAAGGTCAGCATCACCTGGAAGAGGGGGTGGCGTGACATCGAGCGCTCGGGGTTGAGCGCCTCGACGACGTGCTCGAAGGGCACGTCCTGGTGCGCGTACGCCGCCAGGTCCGTCTCACGGACCCGCTCCACCAGCTCGCGGAAGGTGGGGTCGCCAGACAGATCGGTCCGCAGCACCAGGGTGTTGATGAAGAAGCCGATCAGGTCGTCCAGCGCCTCGTCCGTACGCCCCGCGATCGGCGAACCGATCGCGATGTCCGTCCCGGCGCCGAGCCGCGAAAGAAGTGCCGCGAACGCCGCCCGCACCACCATGAACACACTCGCGCCCGACTCCCGCGAGAGGTCGACCAGACCCGCGTGGACCTCCGCGTCTACCTCGAAGACCAGGCGGTCTCCACGATGCGAAGCCACTGCCGGGCGCGGCCGGTCGGTGGGCAGCTCCAACTGTTCAGGAAGGGCCGCGAGTTGCGTCTTCCAGTACGCGAGCTGTTGACTGAGCACGCTCTCGGGGTCGTTCTCGTCGCCCAGCAGTTCCCGCTGCCAGATCGCGTAGTCCGCGTACTGCACCGGCAGCGGCTCCCGGGCCGGATCATGACCGGCCGCCCGCGCCTCGTACGCCGCCGCTACGTCCCGCCCCAGCGGCGCCATCGACCAGCCGTCGCCCGCGACGTGGTGCAGGACGACCACGAGGACGTGCTCATCCTCGCTCAGAACGAACAACCGTGCCCGGAAGGGGATTTCGACACTCAGGTCGAAGCCCTGGTTCGCCACGGCCTCGACGGCCGTCCGGACCTCCGCTTCGGCGATCTCCGCGAGGGGCAGGGGCAGACTGACCTCTTCGGGGGCCAGGATCTTCTGGTACGGGGTACCTTCCGCACTCTCCAGGAGGAGCGTCCGCAGGCTCTCGTGCCGTTCGACGACGTCCTGGAGCGCGAGTCCCAGCACTTCCCTGTTCAGTTCGCCGGAGACGCGCAGCGCGATGGGCACGTTGTACGTGGCCGCCGACGGACCTTGGATGCGGTTCAGGAGCCAGAGCCCGCGCTGGGCGGGTGACAGGGGGATCTCCGCGGGGCGCGGCCGCAGCGTCAGTGCGGTACGGGCGGCCGCGGCGTCCTCGACCCTGCCAGCCAGCCGCTCGACGGTGGGGCCTTCGAAGAGGGCGCGCAGGGGCAGTTCGACGTTCAGGACGGTGCGGATGCGGCTGATGACGCGGGTGGCGAGCAGGGAGTGACCGCCAAGGTCGAAGAAGCTGTCGTCGATGCCGACCCGGTCCGCGCCGAGCACCTCGGCAAAGATCTCGCACAGGGCGCGCTCGCGCTCCGAGCGCGGTGCGCGGAATGCCACGACCGCCGCGTAATCAGGAGCGGGCAGGGCACGCCGGTCGACCTTGCGGTGCGCGGTCAACGGCAGCTCGGCCAAGGTGACCACGGCGGCCGGGACCATGAACTCGGGCAGCAGTCCGCCGACGTACTGGCGGATCTGGCCCGCCTCCAGGGACGCGCCGGGCTGCGAAGGAACGATGTAGGCGACCAGGCGCTTGTCACCGGGGCGGTCCTCGCGGGCCATCACCGCGGCCTGAGCGACCTCGGGGTGGGACAGGAGTGCCGCCTCGATCTCGCCCAGCTCGATACGGAAGCCGCGGACCTTGACCTGCTCGTCCGCCCGTCCGACGTACTCCAGCTGACCATCCCGGCTCCGGCGCACCACGTCCCCGGTCCGGTACATCCGCTTCCCCGGCCCCTCCGCGAACGGGTCCGGCACGAAGCACTCCGCCGTCAGAGCCGGGCGGTTGAGGTAACCGCGCGCCAACTGCGCGCCCGCCAAGTACAGCTCACCGGGCACTCCCGCAGGGACGGGGTTCAGGCGGTCGTCCAGCACATAGGCCCGCGTGTTCCACACCGGCCGCCCGATCGGCGGCACCCCCGCCATCTCCGGCAACAACGGCTCACTCGACGTGGACGCCACCGTCGCCTCGGTCGGACCGTAAATATTCACCATCCGACGACCACGCGACCACGCCCGCGCCACTTCCGCCGAACACGCCTCACCCGCGACGACCAGCGTCAACCCCGCAGGCAGCCCACCGGACTCCGCCAGCACCGGCAACGTCGCCGGCGGCAGCGTCGCATGCGTCACCCCGAACTCCGAGATCAACTCCGTGAGCTGCGCCCCCGGCACCAGCCGCTCCGCCGACCCCAGCACCAACGCCGCACCCGCCAACCACGCAGGCCACATGTCCGCCACCGCAGCGTCAAAACTCGGCGACGCGAACTGCAACAGACGGCTCCCGCCCTCCACACCCAAACGCGCGACGTGATCCCGCGCCAGATTCACCACACCCGCATGCCCGACGACCACGCCCTTCGGACGACCCGACGAACCCGACGTATAGATCACATACGCCGGGTGCGACGGCGACAGCGCACAGCTCCGCTCCTCATCCCGGACATCCGCTCCTGACTCCGACGCGACCGCGTCCGCGACGTCCTCAAGGGCCAGACAGCTCGTACTCCTTGGCACGACATCCCTGACGGCCTGCAAGGTCAGCACCAGCGCGGGACGGGCGTCACCGAGCATGTACGCGATGCGCTCCGCCGGGTACTTCGGATCCACCGGAACGTACGCAGCACCAGCCTTCAGCACCGCCAACATCGCCACCAACAACTCCGGCGAACGCGGCAACACCAAAGCCACCAAACCCTCAGGCCCCACACCCCGACCGATCAGGACCCGGGCGAGACGGTTGGCCCGCGCATTCAGCTCGGCATAGGTGAGGTCGACGTCCTCGAACAGCACGGCCGTCGCCTCAGGAGTCCGCGCCACCTGCTCCTCGAACGCCACCGGCAACGACACCCACGGAACCTCGACCCGCTCCCCCTGCCAACCCGACAGCAGGTCCTCGCGTTCCTCGCCGGACAGGATCTCCAGCTCCCCGACCGGCCGGTCCGGGTCGGCCACCGCATCGGACAACAGCCGCCCGAACCGCTCGGCGATCCCCTCGACCGTCACCCGGTCAAACAGATCCGTGGCGAACTCGAAACCACCCTCCAGACCGGCCGGCGCACCCTCACCGTCGAACCGCTCGGTCAACCCCAGCGAAAGATCGAACTTCGCGACGGCGCTGTCGTTCGGCTCGACGCTCAGCGCGACGCCGGGCAGCTTGGGATCGGGCCTGCTCTGGTTCTGGAACGCCAGCGCGACCTGGAAGAGCGGGTGGCGCGACATGGACCGGGTGGGGTTGATCACCTCCACCAGATGCTCGAACGGGACGTCCTGGTTGCTGAAGGCCCCGAAGTCCACCTCCCCTACTCGGTCTACCAGTTGACGAAACGTCGGGTTTCCGGAAACGTCCGTCCGGAGGACGAGCGTGTTGATGAAGAAGCCGACGAGGTCCTCGAGTGCCTCATCCGTACGCCCCGCCACCGGCGTGCCGATCGGGATGTCCGTACCCGCACCCATCCGCGACAACAGCGCCGCGAACGCCGCCTGCACCACCATGAACACACTCGCGCCTTGCTCCCCGGCCAGGGCGGCGAGGCCGCAGTGCACGGCCGCGTCAAGCGTGAACTCAACGTTGTCGCCCCGGTACGTGGCGACGGCGGGCCGGGCGCGGTCCACGGGCAGCTCCAGCTGCTCCGGCAGACCGGTCAAAGCACCTTTCCAGTACGTGATCTGACGGCTCACCAGGCTGCTCGGGTCATTCTCGTCGCCGAGGAGTTCCCGCTGCCACATCGCGTAGTCGGCGTACTGCACCTGCAGCGGCTCCCACTTCGGGGCGCCACCGCCGACCCGCGCCTCGTACGCCTCCGCCACGTCCCGTGCGAGGGGCGCCATCGACCAGCCGTCACCGGCGATGTGGTGCAGCACCAGAACCAGGACGTGCACGTTCTCGCCCAGCACGAACAGACGCGCCCTCATGGGGGCGTCGACCGTGACGTCGAAACCTTGGCTCCGGAAGGCCGACGCGGCGGCGGCGAGCTCACCCTCGCCGACCGATATGGAATCCATGCCGGCCCAAGACCGGTCGGTGGGGAGGATGCGCTGGTATGGGTTGCCGTCGGGGCCCTCGGGGAAGACCGTGCGCAGCGACTCGTGGCGCTCCACGACGTCCCGCAGCGCGGCGGCGAGCGCGTCGCGGTCCAGGGGGCCGGTCAGTCGCAGCGTGACGGGCAGGTTGTACGTGGCGGCCGCGGCGCCCTCGAGCCGGTTGAGGAACCAGAGCCGACGCTGGGAAAAAGACAGAGGAATCATCAGTTCTCCTTGGGGCGCGGCATGCGCCGCAGTGCGGGCCGCTGCGACTTCTGCGCGGTTCCCAGCTGTTCGGTCAACGTGGCTACGTTCGGTGCTTCGAAGAGGGCGCGCAGAGGCAGTTCGACACCCAGGCGGGTGCGGATGCGGCTGATCAGGCGGGTCGCCAGGAGGGAGTGGCCGCCCAGGTCGAA
>NZ_JBITJK010000062.1:0-40390 GCF_044459945.1 Streptomyces sp. NPDC050164 | reverse complement strand
GCTGGACTGGTACAACTACCACCGACCCCACACCGGCATCGGCGGCCAAACCCCAGCCAGCCGCGTCACCAACCTGTCCGATCAGCACACCTAGGTCGTACAGCTGCCAGCCGAACAGCCGGCTGAGCTCGGCGTACACGGTCAGCGCGGGGCTGATCTTCAGGAGCAGTTCGGCGGCCAGGCCGTCCCGGAGGTCGGCGCCGCAGGGCTGGCGGGGGTCGGCCTTGCTCGGCCGTAGTTCCCAGGGGGAGACGTTCTTGAAGGTCTTGGGATCGCCTGGCCAGCGCTGGTTCCACGGCTTCCTTTCCCGGTTGGACCGGGAAACCGTGGCACGCAACCGGGGTTCTGGTGCGAGTGCCTGCTGACTCCTGCGGAGCCGGACAGCGCCGTGCTCGTCGGCTCCTTCGACGCCTATGCCGCCCGCGATGCCGTGCGCTGGAGTGGCTGCTGGTGGACCTCCGCCATCCTCCATGTGCCGCACGGCGTGACAGTGGCTCGATACCTTCGGAATCTCTCTTGGATTTACCTGCGATGCCGGTCCTGGATGTCACAGGATGAGGGACATTGTTGCCGGCCCCATGGTTGGGGGCCGGCCAGGTGCAAGGGGGCACTGTGGCGGAACTTGTCATCATGACGGTGGACGGTGATGACGACGGCACTGCCGTCTTCGAGGTTGACGGCGGCTTGGTGGGCTCGGACCTGGAACTTGCAGCGGACGACGGCGTGGTAGCCCGAGCCCAAACCTCGCTCCGTCAAGCGCTGGACCGCGTGAGGCCGGCCTTGTCGCAGGTCTCTGAAACGGTCCGAGAGCTCAAGCCGGATGAGATGGAGATTCAGTTCGGGCTGAAGATCGGCGGTGAAAGCGGCGTGATCATCGCCAAGGGGACGACAGAGGTGAACTTCGCCGTCCGGGTGGTCTGGAAGGGCGCCTGATCCACATGCACGCTCGGCGGGAAGGGTTCATCGTAAAGATCCGGTCAGCGGTCTCGGGCGCTCCCATCGGCCTCGGGTTCGTTGTCGGAGGCCGGCACATCGTCACATGCGCACATGTCGTCAATGCGGCGCTCGGACGCGACAAGCACCACCTCGAACGCCCCCATGACGACGTACGAGTTCAGGTTGAGTTCGTGTTGCTCGGCGACGTCGACGGCGCACCGCTGCGTGTCTGTCGAGTGGAGGCGTGGGATCCGCCCGCCGGACCAGGCGGCTCCGGACGTGATGTAGCCGGCTTGGTCGTTGTGGGGGGAGACACCCTGCCCGTTGCAGCCGGGCCGGCGCGGTTGGTCGATGCGCGTATTGGCCTGACCGCCGATTCGCAGGTATCAGTGTTCGGCTATCCAAGTGTCCCCGACCGAAAGGACAAGGGAGCCTGGGCCAGTTGCTCCATACGGGGAGCAGTCGGTGGTGGTTTGATCCAGCTCGATGCCCGCGCCGAGGCCGCCTTGCGAGCTCAGCCCGGTTACAGCGGCACGCCGGTTGTGGCGACCGATCGCTGGGGCGATGCGGCCGTGGGGATGCTGGCCATCGCGAGCAAAGGAGGTGCAGCGCAAGATGCGTATGCGGTGCCCCTGTCGGAGGTAGCGGCCGCCTGGCCCGAGGTCCTGGGTCGGTTGGTACTTCCCCCGTGCCCGTACCGAGGGCTGCAGGCGTTCACGGCAGCAGACGCGCAGGCGGGCATCTTTGTGGGGCGCGAGCGGGAGGTCAAGCGGCTCCGGGAGATGGTGATGGCACAGCCGCTCGTTGTCGTCACCGGCCCTTCCGGTGTCGGCAAGTCGTCCCTTGTCGCGGCTGGACTGCAGCCTTCTCTCTCGGCAGACGGATGGTCCGTGGCGTCCTTCCGGCCGGGAGTGACCCCCTATGAATCGGTTGCTCGGGCCCTGCTTGATCTTGAGCATCCTGGAGCGAACCACTCCCTTGAACAGTTGGACCATCGAGCCGGGGCGCTGCGTGAGGACGGATTTTGGCCCGTGGCTTCGAAGGTTGCCCTGCTGACCGGTAAACGCCTGGCCCTCATTGGGGATCAGTTCGAGGAGGTGCTCAGCGGGAATCCGGATACGGAGAGGGCGCTGGAGTTCCTGCAGCATCTGCTGCCGCCTCCGGACACGGTGCAAGACGCAAACGTACGTCTGGTGTGCGCATTGCGCGCCGACTTTCTACCCGACTTGCTGGAACTACCTGATATCGGTTCCCGGCTGCAGGATCGGCAGTTGAACGTCTCCCCGCTGGACGAGGCAGCACTGACACGGGTGATCGTGGAACCGGCACAGCTTGCCGGCGTGGCCTTCAGTCCGGGACTGGCGGAGAAGATCGCGGGTGAGGCCAGCAGGGCGGCAGGTAGTCTGCCGCTCCTGGAATTCACCCTGACCGAACTCTGGCCCCTGCAGCGTGAACGCCAGATAAGCTTCGACAGCTATCACGGCCTCGGAGGCGTTGCCGGCGCCCTGAACCAGCACGCGGAGAAGGCCTACTACTGGCTACACGACCAACTCCGACTGGATGAGCAACGCATCCGTCGCGCCCTGCTTTCCATGATCCGTGCCCGCGGTGGGGCGGCCAGTGCCGTCCGCGTCACCGCCGACCGCTCCCATCTCGGCACTGATTGGTACATCGCTCAGCTACTTGCCGAACCGGACCGACGTCTGGTCATCCTGGGACCTGACGGACCTGAGACGGCCGAGATCGCACACGAGGCAGTGATTCGAGAATGGGACAGACTCTCTGCCTGGGTCGAGGAAGACGCCGATTTCCAGCAATGGCTGACCGTCATGGAAGAACGCGCCCGAGACGAAGACCTGCTCTCTGCCACCCGAGTGGCGGAGGCACAGCGCTGGCTGGGTGAACGGCGCCCTGACATCCCGGAGAAAGTTGCCCATCTCATCCAGCTCAGCAGCGCAGCAATCCTGGAGCAACAGCAAACTCAACAGCTGTTAAGTCAATCTCAGGAGATAGCCGCACAACTGCGGCACCAGACGGCGGAGCTGGAGGAACGGCAAAGGGCCCTCCAGGAGTCCAATGCTCAACTGGAGCAGAGAGCCGAGCTGCTGGCACAGCGGAACCGCGACGTCGAGGTCAAGAACACCGAGATCGAGGAGGCGCGGCAGGTCCTGGAGGAACGTGCCGAGCAACTCGCGCTCTCCATGCGCTACAAGACCGAGTTCCTGGCGAACATGTCGCATGAATTGCGGTCACCGCTCGACTCACTGTTGATCCTGGCCAAGCTGCTCGCCGACAACGACGAAAACAACCTCTCGCCGAGGCAGGTCGAGTTCGCAGAGACCATCCACGGCGCCGGCTCCGACCTGCTCCAGCTGATCAATGACATCCTCGACCTGTCAACGGTTGAGGCGGGCAAGATGAACGTCTCCGCCGGCCCTGCCACGCTCGTGCAGCTCGCCGACTACATAGGGGCCCTCTTCAGTCCGTTGGCAGCGGAAAAGGGCCTCGACTTCTCGGTACGTGTGTCTCCCGAACTGCCTCCCACACTGTTCACCGACGAACATCGGCTGCTGCAAGTGATGCGCAACCTGGTGTCGAATGCGATCAAGTTCACCGACTCCGGAGAGGTCGAGGTGACCATTCACCCCGCCGGCACGGAGGTGCCGCCAGACATCCGGCAGCAGCTTCTCGAGGCCGGGTCGCTGTCGGGCCCGGACGCCGACGTCGTCGCGTTCGCCGTGATGGACACGGGGATCGGTATCGCGGCCGGCCAGCTGGAGGTCATCTTCGAGGCGTTCAAGCAAGTGGACAGGATCACAAGCCGCAAGTACGGAGGTACGGGCCTCGGCCTCAGCATTTCGCGAGAGATCGCAGGGCTGCTCGGCGGTGTGATCCATGCTCAGAGCGAACCAGGTCACGGCTCGATGTTCACGCTGTACTTGCCCTTGCATCCGAGCGAGCTGTCGCAGGACGACGAGAAGGTGGCAAAGGCGCAGAACGAATTCGCCGCGCTCATCAGGCGCCGTCACGAGGCTGGAGCCCTGTCTCAGCAGCAGACGGCACTGCCTGACCCCTCTGGCGCCCGAGCGCAGTCGGGGAGCTTGATTCAGCACGGGACATGTGCGGAGCCGGCACGGGACATCCGCTTTGATGGTGAGTGGGTGTTGATCGTCGGCCACGACATACGCAGCCTTTTCGCGCTCGCCAGCCTCTTGGAACGCCGCGGTCTGAACGTGAGCTATGCCGAGAACGGCGACGATGCCCTCGATGCTCTGCAGCGGCACGACGGGATCAAGGTTCTTGTAATCGACGTCATGCCGCCGGTGGCGGACGGCCCGACGACAATCGCGAAGATTCGCCGGACGCCGGAGCGCGGTGCAATGCCCATCATCGCGCTGGCTTCGGGGGGTGCGCTCGGCGGCCAGGAGCTGGCTGTCGAGGCAGGCGCGTCCGACTGCGTGGCCAAGCCGGTCGACCCTGACGTCCTGCTGCCCCTGTTGCGTCGATGGATCGAAGAACCCGCAGACGCCCCTGAGACTGCCCCAGAAGGCTTCTGATGTGACAAAAAGGGGCCCTGCGAACAGGGCCCCTCCCTTCACACCGGCGACTACTCCCCGAGCAGGGCCCGCACCCGCTCCTGCCCCACCGCCAGCAGCAGCGTCGGCAGCCGCGGCCCCGTGTCCCGCCCGACCAGCAGGTGGTACAGCAGGGCGAAGAAGGACCGCTGGGCGGTCTTGATCTCCGGCGGCAGTTCCTTCGGCGTGGCGTCGGCCGAGAACCCGGCCTGCACCTTCGGCACGCCGTAGACGAGGTGCGTCAGCCCGTCCAGCGACCAGTGGTCGGCCAGTCCGTCGAGGAGCAGCCGCAGCGACTCCCGCCCCTGGTCGTCGAGCGACTTCAGCAGCTCGGTGTCGGGCTCGTCCCGCACGATCGTCCGCTGTTCGGCGGGCACGTGCGTGTTGATCCAGGCCTCGGCCTTGTCGTACCGCGGCCGGACCTCGTCGAGCGAGGTCAGCGGCTGCTCCGGGTCGAGCTCGCTCAGGATCCGCAGCGCCTGGTCCTCGTGCCCTGCGGTGATGTCCGCGACGGACGCCAGCGTCCGGTACGGCAGCGGCCGGGCCGTGCGCGGCAGCTCACCGGCGGCCGTGCGCACCGCGCGCGAGTGCGCGGCGGCGTCGGCGGGCAGGGCGCTGCCGTCGGCGACCTTGGCGTCCAGCCGGTCCCACTCGTCGTACAGCCGCTGGATCTCCTGGTCGAAGGCGACCTTGAAGGACTGGTTGGGCCTGCGCCGGGCGTACAGCCAGCGCAGGAGCTGCGGCTCCATGATCTTCAGGGCGTCGGCGGGCGTGGGCACGCCGCCCCGCGAGGAGGACATCTTGGCCATGCCGGAGATTCCGACGAACGCGTACATCGGCCCGATCGGCTGCTTCCCGCCGAAGATCCCGACGATCTGCCCGCCGACCTGGAACGACGACCCGGGGGACGAGTGATCGACACCGCTCGGCTCGAACACGACACCCTCGTACGCCCACCGCATCGGCCAGTCGACCTTCCAGACCAGCTTGCCGCGGTTGAACTCGCTCAGCCGGACCGTCTCCGAGAAGCCGCACGCGGTGCAGGCGTACGTCAGCTCGGTGGAGTCGTCGTCGTAGGACGTGACGGTCGTGAGGTCCTTCTCGCAGTTGCCGCAGTACGGCTTGTACGGGAAGTACCCGGCGGAGCCGGAGCTGCCGTCGTCCTCGCCGGCCGCGCCGGAGCCCTCGGCGGCCTCCAGCTCGGCCTCGTCGAGGGGCTTCTGCGACTGCTGCTTCTTGGCGGGGGCCTTCTTCGTCCGGTACTGGTCGAGGATCGCGTCGATGTCGCCGCGGTGCCTCATGGCGTGCAGGATCTGCTCGCGGTACACGCCGGAGGTGTACTGGGCGGTCTGGCTGATCCCGTCGAACTCCACGCCCAGCTCGGCCAGCGACTCGATCATCGCGGCCTTGAAGTGCTCGGCCCAGTTGGCGTGCGGGGAGCCCTTGGGCGGCGGGACGGACGTCAGCGGCTTGCCGATGTGCTCGGCCCACGACTCGTCGACGCCGGCGATGCCCTGGGGCACCTTCCGGTACCGGTCGTAGTCGTCCCAGGAGATCAGGTGCCGCACCTGGTGTCCCCGGCGGCGGATCTCGTCGGCGACGAGATGCGGGGTCATGACCTCGCGCAGGTTCCCGAGGTGGATGGGGCCGGACGGCGAGAGGCCGGACGCGACGACGACGGGTTTGCCCGGGGCCCGACGCTCCGACTCCTCGATGACCTCATCCGCGAAACGGGAGACCCAGTCGGTGGTCTCGGTGCTCTGAGCCACGATCGGCACGTCCTTCTTTCTGCATCGGGCAGCCGGTACGGTCGCACGGCTGACCGCACCATTGTCCCAGACCTGCGTGCGCCCGGAAAAACGGCTTTACCGTCCCTGAGGACTGAGCGGGAGTGAGTCCTGGTGCCAGGGCTCGTGCTCAGCCGCGTGCTCCGAACGGTGTTGGGCACGTCGGTCGCCCGCGTACGCTCCGTGTCCGGGCGGCACGCATCTGGTGTGTGGTCCGGGAACGCGGGGGCGGGGTCCCTCACGCCCCGGGGTGGCCGGTCGGGCCTGGATGGTCCGATGCCCGTAACGATCGCTCTGGTCGTTACGGGGCGGTGCCGTCCGTCGCCGGATCGGATGTCCCAGGGCGCGTCGTCCGATCGCCACGGCTGCCGCGTCGTGGCGAGTGGTCTCGCGGGTAGGGGTGGTCAGGGGCTGCTGCCAGTGCTGGGCGCCCCAGCGGGAGGTGTAGGCCGGGTCCACCGCCACCAGCGCGATGTTCTGCTCGGCCGCCATCGACACCAGCCGGGCCTTGAGGCGCGCAGTGGGGAAGCGGGAGATCAGACGTCGGAACCGTTTGTTGCGGCCGTGCTGCTCCCTGCTCTTGCCGTCCGTGAAGTCGAGGTCCTCGATCGCGATCGCCGTCGCACCCACGCGGTGGGTGTGGTGCAGCAGCCGGGTCAGCGCGTGCCGGATCTGGGCATCGCGATGCTGCGAGGGGAAGAACGGGAACGGGGGTGCTCTGCCAGGACGCGGTCACATACCAGCGGCCCCGGACCGCATCGTGGTGGATGCAGTAGGCCACCGCCCGGTTGGTCGTGATCCGATCGAGCCACTCTGCACCCCGATGTGTGAAGGTCACCTGCGCGTCGAGGACATAGCGGCCGTGCGGGGCGTTGGCCAGATGCACCAGCGCGGCCGGAAGCTTGAGCGTGACCTGTCCGGCGTCGGTGATGCGGAGGGTCTCGTTGCCGAAGCGTTTGCCCGATTCCCCGTCGGCGGACAGGAACATCCGCGCCGCCTGCCACCTCTCCCGCCACGCCCGCCGCCCAGTCCGCCTCCACAGCCGCCAGCCGGTCCTTCAACACCTGCAAGCGACGGGACTTGTGCATGCCACTCGCTGCGTGAGCCATACCCCCGCACCAGCCCATCCCGCTTGTTCGCCTTCGCACCCGGGGGGCGGGCCAGCCGGGCCTCGATCGTGGTGATCTGTCCGCGCAGCCACGCCATCTCTCCGGCCTGGCCACGCCGGGCCAGTGCCCACTGGTCGTTGACGCTCTTGGTGATGCTGCCCGCCCACCGCGCCGACGAGCAGCCTGTCAGCTCCCGCTTGCGCACCGCCCACGCACCCGGATCATGCGACACACCCTGCTGCGAGCGCACCGCAAGGTCCCGAGACGCCAGCGAGCCAAGGAAGACGCCGACTTCGTCCAGCACCGCCGCGTCCGTCTCCGAGACCCGCAGCCGGGCCCGGATCGCCACCCCCGCTGGACCGGGCACCACGAACGGCGCCACCCCCCGCAGCCCGCCCACCCCGCCCACCCCCACGCCTGGCATCGAAGATCCGACACCGAACCCAACGAGCCCCAGCCCTCGAAGGTCACGCATTCGACAGCCAAACTCCCGTTCACCAGATCCCAAGCCCGCCCGAGCACCCCCACTGCCAGACCGCTGCTCACTCACACTCGCCCCAGCACGCTTGCGCTCACGCAAGCGGCAGCAGCACAAACCCCCATGGGATACTGGCCGTGTCTATCCATTCCCTCGAGGAGAACGGCACCCTTTCCTATGGCCTCGGTCACGTCCCTCAGCGACTCCGTCCACCAGCGCCTCGCGGCGGCCCTGTCGGCAGCTCTGCCGCAGGCCGGTTCCGCGGACCCGCTGCTGCGACGAAGCGACCGGGCCGACTTCCAGGCCAACGGGATCCTGGCCCTCGCGAAGAAGGAGAAGGCGAATCCGCGGGAGCTGGCGGCGCAGGTCGTCTCCCGGGTCGAGTCGGGTGAGGTGATCAAGGAAGTCGAGGTCTCCGGCCCCGGCTTTTTGAACATCACGATCACGGACCGGGCGATCACGGAGAACCTCGCCGCGCGCTACGCGGACGACACCGGCCGCCTCGGCGTGCCGCGCGCCGAGCACCCGGGCACCACGGTCATCGACTACGCCCAGCCGAACGTGGCGAAGGAGATGCACGTCGGTCACCTGCGCTCCGCGGTGATCGGCGACTCGTTGGTGCAGTTGCTGGAGTTCACCGGCGAGAGCGTGGTCCGGCGTCACCACATCGGCGACTGGGGCACCCAGTTCGGCATGCTCATCCAGTACCTGGAGGAGCACCCGCACGAGCTGGACCACAGGGACGGCGGGGATCTCCAGGCCTCCGGCGAGCAGGCGATGTCGAACCTGGACCGCCTCTACAAGGCCGCGCGGGGCCACTTCGACTCCGACGAGGAGTTCAAGACGCGGGCCCGGCGCCGGGTGGTGGACCTCCAGGCGGGCGACCCGCACACCCTCGCCATGTGGCAGAAGTTCGTGGACGAGTCGAAGATCTACTTCTTCTCCGTCTTCGAGAAGCTGGACATGGAGGTCCGAGACCCGGACATCGTCGGCGAGTCGGGCTACAACGACATGCTCGACGAGACGTGCCGCCTGCTGGAGGAGTCCGGCGTCGCGGTCCGCTCCGAGGGCGCCCTCTGTGTCTTCTTCGACGACGTCAAGGGCCCGGACGGCAATCCGGTCCCGCTGATCGTCAAGAAGTCGGACGGCGGCTACGGCTACGCGGCGACCGACCTCTCGGCGATCCGCGACCGCGTCTTCAACATCAAGGCGAACACGCTGCTGTACGTGGTGGACGCCCGCCAGTCGCTGCACTTCAAGATGGTCTTCGAGACGGCCCGCCGAGCGGGCTGGCTGAACGAGGACGTGCACGCGGTGCAGCTCGCCTTCGGCACGGTCCTCGGCAAGGACGGCAAGCCGTTCAAGACCCGTGAGGGCGAGACGGTCCGCCTGGTCGACCTGCTCGACGAGGCGATCGACCGTGCCTCGGCGGTGGTCCGGGAGAAGGCGCAGGACCTCTCCGAGGAGGAGATCGCCGAGCGGGGCACCCAGGTGGGCATCGGCGCGGTGAAGTACGCGGACCTGTCGACGTCGGCGAACCGGGACTACAAGTTCGACCTGGACCAGATGGTCTCGCTGAACGGCGACACGTCCGTCTACCTCCAGTACGCCTACGCCCGTATCCAGTCGATCCTGCGCAAGGCCGGCGCGTCCCGCCCGGCCGCGCACCCCGAGCTGGAGCTGCACGAGGCGGAGCGCGCGCTGGGCATGCACGTGGACTCGTTCGGGGCGACGGTGGCGGAGGCGGCGACGGAGTACGCCCCGCACAAGATGACGGCGTACCTGTACCAGCTGGCGTCGCTCTACACGACGTTCTACGACAAGTGCCCGGTGCTGAAGGCCGAGTCGCCCGCGCAGATCGAGAACCGCCTGTTCCTCTGCGACGTCACGGCCCGCACGCTCCACCAGGGCATGGCCCTGCTGGGCATCCGGACGCCCGAGCGGCTCTGAGCCCGGCCCCGCCGTGACAGGCCGAGGGCGGCACCCCCCGTAGGGTGCCGCCCTCGGGCGTTACGGGGCGCAGGTCACCGGCAGTTGACCCACTTGTTGGACTTTGTGTAATGGCCCGTGCTGTCGGTCGCCTTGTTTCCCCTCGGGATGATGCCGTCGCTCCCGGGGTGGTTCTTCCCGGAGAACCACTGGAAGTCGCAGGAGGCGCCGTGGTTGTACCAGGACCGGAAGTTCTGGAAGACAGCGAACTTGGTCAGGTCCTTGTTGGTCCCCGCGACCTTCTGCATGCGGCCGGTGTAGTTCTGCCCGGCCCAGACGCAGAACCAGCCCGACGGACAGTCCGACGCGGCCTGCGGCCCGACCTCGGCCGCACCGGTCGTACCCGCGCCGCCGGCCAGCAGACCACCGGTCAGCGCGAGGCCCCGGTCATGACGGCGAGCTTCCTGGTCATACGCATGCTGTTTCCCCCTTCGTGGGCGGGCCGACCGCACCGGCCGGCTCGGCAACGAGCCTGCGGCCCGGGGAGCGGCCAGGCGGCGCCGACGGCGCGTACGGACCCGCCCGCGCGCCCGGAGCCGGACGTCAGACCTGCCGCCGGCGGCCGGGGCGCGGTCATGGCGATCCTCGCGTCGGTGTGCGCGACAGCGGCCGGCGGCCTGTCCGTGGCCCTGGTCCTCCTCGCGGGCCAGTCCGGCGACCCCCGGCCGTCCCCGCCGCCCCTGCAGTCTCCTTCCGCGCCGGCACCCCGCTGCCGTGTGGCCACCTGCGAGGGCAGGAGTCCGATGCACATGAGCTGCGGCGTGGCTCCGCTCACGCTCGCCTCGCACCCCGCGTCCACCGGAGCCCACCTGGAACTGCGCTACAGCGAGAAGTGCGAGGCCGGCTGGGCCCGGATGTGGGGCACGCGGATCGGCGACCGGCTGGAGCTGAACAGGCCCGACGGAGGCCGCCGCCCGCACTCCGCCGAGATCACGGACGACGTCGCCGCACAGTCCTGCGTCTACACGCCCATGACCGAAGCCAGGCCAGGCACGACCGTCCGGGCCTGCTTCCGCCCGGTGACGGGAGGCAGCCGCGAGTGCTTCGACGCCCGCGTCTGACCGGGCGCCGGGTCAGCGCCGGGCCGTGGTGCCGGCGCCGTCGAGCGCCTCCCGGACGATGTCCGCGTGCCCGGCGTGCTGGGCCGTCTCCCTGATCAGGTGCAGCAGGATCCGGCGCGCCGACCAGTACTCGGGCTCGGGCGGCGACCACGGAGTCGTCGGCAGAAGCACGTTCCGCCCCAGGTCCGGCAGACCGGCCAGGGCCTCGTCGGTCACCCGGGCGGCCGCCGCGTACCGCTCCAGCAGCGCGGCGAGCGTGTCGCCCTCGGCCATCCGGTACTGCCCCATGTCCAGCATGCCGTCGGGCAGTTCACCGTCTCCCTCGACCATGATCCGCGTCCATGCCTCCTCGCCCTGGGCGAGGTGCTTCACGATCCCGCCCAGGGTCAGCTCACTGACGGTCGTACGCTGTGCGGCCTGCGCGTCGGTGAGTCCGCGCACGGTGATCAGCAGCAACTCCCGCTGCTCCGCGAGCGCCTGCGACAGGTCCGTCTTCTCCGGGGAAGTGGTCATGGGACGACCGTAGGGAGCATGTAGGTCAGATCCTGTCTGCTGGCCCTGTCCGCTGGCCTGCTCGGCTCATGCCTGTGTCAGTGGTCCGCTCATGCCACTGTCAGTGGCCGGCTCTACAGTCACCACCATGGCGACTCTTCCCAACCCGCTGCCCGCACTCGCGGCAGACCCGCGCGGTCGTGCGCTCGGGCTCCAACTCCCCGCCGGGGCGCTCGTCGACACCACCGACGAGGGTCCCTGGCACGAGCCGTTGCTGTGGCGCGCGGACGAGCGGGCCCTGCCGGGTGGCTGGACAGCACTGGAGCCGGCCCGTCGTACGGGACTGCTGCCGGTCCTGCTCGACGTGGGCGACGGGCACGGCGGGCCGGACCGCTGGGAGTTGATGCCCGGCGGGGTGTCGTACCCCGGGGACCACGACGCCGAGGAGGTGCTCGCGGAGTACTGGGAGGAGTACGCCCCGGAGGGCGACGCATGGCCCGGGCCGGCCGGCCCGCCCCCGCTCCAGCAGGACCCTGACGTCGTCGCCGCCGGCCTCGCGGACTCGCTGCTCGACGGCGGAGGCCCGCTGAAGGATCCCCGCCTCGCCCTCGTCCCGGCCCGCCGCAGCGCGGACATACCGACGGCGATCGGCTGGACGGGCCCGGCGAACCACGAGGGCGACACGGCCCGGCTCAGCGCGGTGCTGCGCTCCTGGGAGGACCGCTTCGGCATACGGGTCCTGGCGCTCGGCTTCGATCACCTGCTGGTGTCGGTCGCCGCCCCACCCGTCACCCTGGCCGACGCGGAGGCCGTCGCCGCCGAGCACTTCGCGTTCTGCCCGGACAACATCTGGCAGGGCACAGACCCGACGGTGCGGGCCTACGCCGAGCACCAGGTCCTCGACCAGCCGGTCTGGCACTTCTGGTGGGACTGACGCGGCCCGTCAGCCGGTCAGCAGCGTCATCTCCTGCGGCGCGGTGATGCCGAACTCCTCGTCCAGGAGCTGTCGCGCCTCCGCATCACCGGTCACCTCCCGCTCGGTGACCGTCCCGTCGGGGTGGGTCTCCCTGAGGAGCCGGCCGTCGAGCAGGAGATGCCGCGTGGAACTGAGGTGCTGGAGGTAGAGGCGCTGGGTGAACGGCGAGCGCGGGTTGGTCGCGACGTGCCAGTTGATGACGTCGAAGTCGGGCTTCTCGAAGGGCTCCAGGGTGAAGGCGTACTGCCCGATCCAGTCGTCCTTGCCCGGGTCGTGGGCCTGGAGCAGCCACATCTCCAGCGGACCGTCGTGCGGCACGTGCACCAGGCGGTGCCGCCGTCCGGCCCCGGCGAACTCGACGTCCGCCACCAGCGGCACCGGCTCCAGCAGCGAACCGATCGCCCCGAAGCCGACGTCCGCGAGGTACGGCCGCGGTTCGCCGGGGACCTCGGCGAGCAGCGCCATGTGCGTGCGCGGCCGGCTCGCGATGGTGTCGGCGCCCAGGGCGACCCGCGCGGCCAGCAGGGTCACCCGGTAACCCAGCGCCTCCAGCGCACGGGCGAACAGCGTGTTGTGCTCGTAGCAGTAGCCGCCGCGCCGGCTGTGGACCAGCTTGGCCATGAGGTCGGCCGGATCGAGGGAGGGAGCCCTGCGGCGCAGTGCGTCGAGGTTCTCGAACGGGAGGGCCCGCAGGTGCGCCAGATGCACACCGCGCAGGGTGGCCGGGTCGGCCCGCCGTTCCCCCTCCCATCCGATCCGCCGGAGATACGCGTCCAGGTCGAACTGTACGGAGTCGAGCATGACGTCACCGTAACCACATCGGTCCCAGCCGCCCGCAGTCCACAGCCGGAACCGCACCCCCGCCGTTGGTCCTAGGGCCTGTCGTTTGGATCACGCCGCAGACGCGGGGTCTGGCACGCGCATCTGCGCTGAAGAGATGCCGTCGATTCCCTGCGACCTGATCCAAACGACAGACCCTAGGCCCCCGGCGTGCCGACCCGCAGTCCTTTCCCGAGCCTCCGCAGCCCTTCCTCGATCTCCTCCGGCGTCTGCGTCACGAAGCACAGTCGCAGGGTCCTGCGGTCGGGCGTGCCGGCGTAGAAGGGGGCGCCCGGGACGTACGCCACGTCGTAGCGCACGGCCTGCGGCAGCAGGGCCGTCGTGTCGTACGGCTCGGGCAGGCGCGCCCAGAGGAACATGCCGCCCTCGGGCCGGGTCCAGACCGACCCCTCGGGCAGCGCACCGGGCAGCCCCGCGAGCATGGCGTCCCGGCGTTCGCGGTACACGCCGGCGACGCGCGTGACGTGGGCGTCCAGGTCGTGGTCGGCGAGGTACCGGGCCGCGGCTAGCTGGTTGACGGTCGGCGTGTGCAGGTCGGCGGCCTGCTTGGCGACGGCACAGGCACGCCGCAGCTCGCCGGGCGCGCGCAGCCAGCCCAGCCGCAGACCGGGCGCCATGACCTTGGAGAAGCTGCCGAGCAGGACCGTACGGTCCTCGGCGCCCGGGTGGGAGGCGATCCACGGCACGCGTTCGCCCTCGTAGCGGAGCTCCCCGTAGGGGTCGTCCTCGACGATCCACAGCCCTCGCCGGGCGGCGACGGCGGCCACGGCGGCGCGCCGCTCGGCGGGCAGCGTGCGGCCGGTTGGGTTCTGGAAGGTGGGCACGGTGTAGAGCAGCTTGGGCCGCTCGCGCACCACGAGCTCCTCCAGCGCCTCGGGATCGACACCGTGCTCGTCGCCGGGCGCGGCCACGACCCGCGCTCCGGCGAAGCCGAACGCCTGAAGGGCCGCCAGATAACAGGGGTTCTCGACGAGGACGGTGTCCCCGGGTTCGAGCAGCGCGGTGGCAAGGAGCGAGAGGGCCTGCTGGGAGCCGGTGGTGACGAGCAGGTCGTCGGGACCGGTCGGCAGTCCGCGTGCCGTGGTGCGGTCGGCGAGCGCGGCCCGCAGCACGGGCTCGCCCTCGGTCGTGGAGTACTGCAGCGCCCGCGCGGGTTCCTCGGCGAGGACGGCCCGGTACGTGGCCGCGATGCCCTCCGCGTCGAACAGCTCCGGCGCCGGCAGCCCGCCCGCGAAGTTGATCACCTCGGGGCGGGCGGTGACGGCGAGGATGTCCCGCACGGGAGAACCGCCGACCGATCGCGCCCGCGCGGCGAGCGGCGGCACGGGAGAGGAGGCCGGCGCGGTCTCGGTCTCGGGCTCGGGCTCGGTCTCGGGCTCGGTGACGGTCATGACACGGCTCCTTCGACTGCGGTGACGGCTGGTGCGCCGCAGCCTAGAGAAGTACTTGCCGCCTACAAACACATTTCCGCGATCCGGACACGGCACGGCTCAGCCCTTGGCGGCCAACCCCGCATACACGTTGATGTCCGCGTCCGTGACGTCGTTGATGTCGCGGTAGCGGACCTTCTCGATGTCGTCGAGACCGGCGAGGTACGACTCCTCCGGCTGCTCGGGGACGGGAGCGGCGTCGTCGGGCCGCCAGCGGTGCGCGGGCACGACCCCCGGGTCGGCGATCTCCAGGGAGTTCTCCGTGAAGAACCGCTCCACCTCCGCCCGGGACCGCAGAACGAAGGTGAACCCCCGCTCGGTGTACGTCCGCTGGACCGCCCGGATGTTCTCGGGGTTGAGGTCCTCGGTGAGGTGACTGAGCACCAGCCGGCTGCCGACGGGCAGCGCGTCGAGCAGCTCGCCCACCAGCGGATACGCCTCCTCGTCCGCGACGAAGTGCAGGATGGCGACCAGGCAGAGGGCGACCGGCTGGTCGAAGTCCAGGGTCTTGGCGGCCTGTTCCAGGATGCGGGCCGGATCCCGCAGATCGGCGTCGATGTAGTCCGTACGCCCCTCGGGTCCGCTCGTCAGCAAGGCCCGCGCGTGCGCGAGCACGACCGGGTCGTTGTCGACGTACACGACCCGCGAGTCGGGCGCGATGCGCTGCGCGATCTGGTGCACGTTCTCGGCGGTCGGCAGTCCCGTGCCGATGTCGAGGAACTGCCGGATGCCGTCCTGCTCGACCAGCGTGGTCACCGCGCGGCGCAGGAAGTCGCGGTTGTGCCGTACGTCGAGGTACCCGCGCGGGTTGGCGGCGAGCGCGGCGGCGGCCGCGTCCCGGTCGGCCGGGTAGTGGTCCTTGCCGCCGAGGAAGACGTCGTAGACCCGGGCCGGGTGCGCCTTGCTGCTGTCGATCCTCCTCTGCAGCTCGGCGGGATTCTGACTGAGGGCGTCACCGGTCATGGACGTCTCCCTGAAGAGTAGGTGGTTCAATCAGCAACCACTTCGGCGGTCAACAACCTAACGGTTCAGGGGATTTGATGGTGCCCATGCAGCCCGACCACCCGCCGACGACGACGCTGTGGCGCCCCACCGGTCCCAAGGAGCTGGACCTGGTACGGGAGCTCGACTGGCGGGCCTGGCCACCCCGGCTCCCGGAGCAGCCGATCTTCTACCCGGTCCTCAACGAGGACTACGCCGTCAGAATCGCGCGCGACTGGAACGTCAAGCACGACGGCGCTGGCTTCGTCACCCGGTTCGAGGTCGACTCCGGCTTCCTGCGCCGGTACCCGGTCCAGCAGGCGGGCGGGGAGACGATCCTCGAACTGTGGGTACCGGCCGAGGAACCCGACGAGTTCAACGCCCACATCGTCGGCAGGATCGAGCTGGTTCACGAGTTCCACTGACTCAGTCGGTGCTCCCGGCCTCGACCCACTTGTCGCCGCCCAGCGGGAACTCGTACGCCGGACGCCCGTTGTTCCCGCTCGTCCGGAAGGGCCGGCCCCGGTCGTCCACCGTCAACGTGCCGCTCCGGCCGCCGCTGGACCAGCTCAGCTCCAGGTACCAGCTGACGTCGTACGCGGAGGCGTCGGCCCGGATGTAGTAGACCTCCGGGTCGGACTCGCTCACCGAGAACGGGAAGTCGTCGTGCCCCGCCTCCGGGACGACGGCGGGACGCGCGGCATCGAGGGCGACCGTGAAGGAACGGGTCTGGACGCCGCCGCCGCAGCCGACGCCCGGATAGCCCATGGCGTAGTCGTTCCAGGCGAGCGGCGCACGCTTGCCTGCCATACGGACCGTCAGCCCGTCGACGACCACCGTCTCCTTGCCGGTGCCCTGCACGGTCAGCTTCAGATACTGCTGCCCCGACGGCACGGCACCCATCGCCCCCACCCAGGCGGGCGCGTCCTGCTCCAGCGGCGGCGGCCCCACCCGCCCCGGCGGCCGGTTCACCAGGTAGCGCTGGGAACAGGGGCTCTCCCAGGCGTGCGGCTCGGTGTTCACGGTGAGGGGGGCTGGGCGCGAGGAGGCGGCGGGGTCCCGTCCGGGGCGGTCGGCGCCTGCGCCGGTGCCGGTTCCGGTGCCGACGCCGGTGGCAGAGGCGGATGAGCTGGGCGTCGCGGAGGCGGCGTCCTTCCCGCCGCCCTTCTTCTTGCCGCTGCCGGGCGAGGAACTGCCCGAGGGCGACGCTGATGCCGCCGTTCCGCCCTCAGGCTGCTGCCGGTTGCCGTCGGAGACCGCCGCCGAACCACGACGCCCGTCCTCGTCCGCCCCGCCGGAGGGAACGGCCACGGCGATCCCGACGACACCCAGGACCACGGCCACGGCGGCAGCGGCGAGTAGGGCGGGGCGGGGCCGGCGCGGGCGGCGGTCCACCGGCCCCCCTGAAACAACCTCGCCCGCCTGCTCCGGAAGACCTGCTTCCGAGGGAGCCTCCACCTCGGACACCGCCTCCTCGGACACCGCCTCGGCGGTCACCGTCTCCGCGGTCACCGCCCCGGCGGCCGGAGCGGCGGCGGCCCCCTTACGCCCACGGCCCGCATCCGCCAGCACCCACCGCCGATGCAGCTCGACAAGCTCCTCGGACGACGCCTTGCACAACCGGGCGAGCCTCTCCACAGGCGCGTAGTCGGTGGGTACGGCATCCCCGTTGCAGTACCGGTGCAGCGTCGACGTACTCATGTGGAGCCGCTTGGCGAGCACCCCGTAGCTCAGCCCGGACCGCTCCTTCAACTCCCCCAGCAACGCGGCGAAGTCTGCCGCGGCCGTGTCTTCCGACACCGTTCCTCCACCCCCATGTCCCGTTCCCCCGTTCCAGGGGAGGGTCGTTTCCCCTGGTCAACGCATGTGCGGGCGTTCCAGCGTCCCTGATCGTCCGCCGGCTGTGGCGGCTGGGACGGATCACCGCACAAGCTCTGGTCATCCAAGCACGCCGCTCCCGGCCGACCGGTAGAGCGGCTCGCTCAGGCCTTCTCGCCAACAACGTTTGTCCGAAAGGGAACCACCCATGCGCAAGTACCACGCTCTCCCCGTCGCCCTCCTGGCCGCCCTCGCTCTCACGGCGTGCCAGGACGGCACGGGCACACAGGACGAGGGTGCAGCCAAGCCGCAGCTGACGGCGACGACGAGCACCACGCCCACCACCGCGGCCGCCGACACGGCGAGCGACACGGCTGCCGACACGGCCACGAACGCGAAGGACACGCAGACGAAGGACACAAACGCCAAGGGCACGAGCGCGAAGGGCACGAAGCCCGGGACGGCCGCCGCCCCCGCCGCCCGTGTCTCCTGCAACGGCGCCAACACCACCGTCACGGCCAAGCGGGTCCCCCGCCCCCTCAACCACATGCTGATCACGGTGAAGAACACCGGCTCGAAGACGTGCGACCTCACCTACTACCCGGTGCTGCGCTTCGACGAGATGCAGTGGGCCCCGCAGCCGATCGCGGAATCCAAGCCGCAGGCCGTGACGACCCTGGCACCCGGAGAGTCCGGCTACGCGGGCGTAGTGCTGTCGGCGGCCGACGGCAGCGGCACCGGCGGCACCACCGGCCGCAAGCTCACCGTCGGCTTCCAGGGCCGCACGCCGCACAGCAGCGGCGGCCCCTCGGCGATCCCGCGGCTGCCCGCCGAGGGCGTGTACTACGACAGCTCGCTGACCGTCACGTACTGGCTGCGGGACATGGAGCAGGCCCTGTCCTACTGATCCTTGAGCTGCTGGGCCACCTCGGTGGCCCAGTAGGTGAGGATGCTCCGGGCGCCCGCCCGCCGGATACCGGTCAAGGCCTCCATGATCGCGCGGTCCCGGTCGATCCAGCCCTTCTCGGCGGCGGCCTCGATCATCGAGTACTCGCCGGAGATCTGGTAGGCGGCGACGGGCACGTCCACGGCGTCCGCGACCCGGGCGAGGATGTCCAGGTAGGGCCCCGCGGGCTTGACCATGACCATGTCGGCGCCCTCCTCCAGATCGAGGGCGAGTTCCCGCATGGACTCACGCACGTTCGCGGGATCCTGCTGGTAGGTCTTCCGGTCCCCCTGCAGGGACGAGCCGACGGCCTCCCGGAACGGCCCGTAGAAGGCGGAGGCGTACTTGACGGTGTAGGCGAGGATGGCGACGTCCTCCCGCCCGATCTGGTCGAGGGCGTCACGGACGACGCCGATCTGCCCGTCCATCATCCCGCTGGGGCCGACCACATGGGCCCCGGCATCGGCCTGCACCTGGGCCATCTCGGCGTACCGCTCCAGGGTCGCGTCGTTGTCGACCCGCCCCTGGGCGTCCAGCACCCCGCAGTGCCCGTGATCGGTGGTCTCGTCGAGACACAGATCGGACATGACGAGCAGGTCGTCACCGACTTCGGCCCGCACGTCCCGGATGGCGACCTGGAGAATCCCGTCCGGGTCGGTCCCCGGCGTCCCGAGGGCGTCCTTCTTCGACTCCTCCGGCACGCCGAACAGCATGATCCCGGAGATCCCCGCCGCGACGGCCTCCGCGGCGGCCTTCTTCAAACTGTCCCGGGTGTGCTGCACGACCCCCGGCATGGCCGCGATCGGCACCGGCTCGCTGACGCCCTCGCGCACGAAGGCCGGAAGAATGAGATCGGCAGGGTGCAACCGGGTCTCGGCGACCATCCGACGCATGACGGGATTGCTCCGCAACCGCCGCGGCCGCGTACCGGGAAAAGATCCGTACGTCGTCATGCCGTCTACGCTACGCCCGCCCAAAACCGCCCGATGCCGACGCACTGTCGGAACTCAGCTGCGGGCATGCGTGCCGCTAGGGGCGGCACGGGTGGGCGCAGCGGCACCTCGTCGCGCCGAGCTGCGCACCCACCCGGCCCCAGCCCCCACGCCGGGCACCAAGCACCCCACAGCCCCACGGTGCGCCCGCCACTCACCAGGTCCATCCTGAAAACAACAACAAGGACAAGGACCCCGACGGCCTGCCCCCCGCCGCCGCCGTCCCTCCGTACGCCACCCACGGAGGACGCGATGACCGCCCGCCACGACACGCCCGACCTCTTCGCCCTCTCGGAAATCCACGGCCCGGTCCTGCGCCCCGGCGATCCCGCCTACGCCGACGAGGTCACCGGCTTCAACCTGGCCGCCCTCCACACCCCCGACGTGGTCATCGGAGCAACCGGCCCGGATGACATCGTCACCGCCCTGCGCTGGGCGAAAGCCACCAACACCCCCGTCGCCGTCCAGGCCACCGGCCACGGCGCCAACTTCCCCATCGAACAGGGCCTCCTGATCAACACGTCCCGCATGACCGACGTCCAGGTGGACCCCATCACCCGCACAGCGACCATCGCCGCGGGCGCGAAGTGGAGCCACGTCATGGCCGCAGCCGCCCCCCACGGCCTCGCCGGCCTGTGCGGCACCTCCACGGACGCGGGCGTCATCGGCTACACCCTCGGCGGCGGACTCCCCGTCCTCGGCCGTGCCTACGGCTACGCCGCCGACCTGGTCCGCTCCTTCCAGGTCGTCACCCCGGACGGCCACCTGCGCGAATCGGACCCCCAGCACGAACCGGAACTGTTCTGGGCCCTGCGCGGCGGCAAGGGCAACGTCGGCGTCGTCACCTCACTCGTCACCGAACTGCTGCCGCTCCCCCGCCTCTACGGCGGCGGCATCTACTGTCCGGGCGAACACACCGAGGCCCTGCTCCAGACCTGGGCGGACTGGACCCACACCGTCCCGGACGAGATGTGCAGCGCGTTCACGATCCTGCGCCTGCCGCCCATCCCCCAGATCCCGGAGCCGCTGCGCGGCGGCTTCTGGGCCCGCGTGGTGATCGCCTGGCCCGGCCTCCCGGCCGAGGGCGAGGCACTGATCGCACCGCTGCGCGCAGCCGCTCCCGTGGCCTTCGACACGGTCGAGGTGATGGACCACGCGGCCCTGGACCGCATCCACTTGGAACCGCAGGACCCGCTCCCCGGAAGGGAATCCTGCCTGCTCCTGCGCGACCTGCCCCCGGACGCCATCCGCGCGTTGCTGGACCAGGTCGGTCCCGCGGCGGGCGTCGACCACCCGCTGCTGATGGTCGAGATACGCCACATGGGCGGCGCGATGTCCCGCCCGTCCCTCGTCGAGGACGCCGTCTGCGCCCGCGACGCCCAGTACTTCATCGACTCCGTCGGCATCCTGGCCGCGCCACCCGCCGCCGAGGCCATCGAACAGGCGACGCAGCAGCTCTACACGGCCATGGCCCCCTACGGCACGGGCCGCACCATGGTCAACATCCACGGCACCCCGGGCGACGACCGGGACCGCGCCCGCGCCTGGACTCCGGAGGTCTACGAACGCCTACGCCACGACAAGGCCACCTACGACCCGGACAACCTGCTGCGCTACGGCCACGCGGTGACCCCCGCGTAGCCGCAGCCAACTTCCTCGGCCAACCCTCAGGTCGTCGACCGCCGCCGCCGAGCCCCCGGCCGCCTCTCGCTCGGCCGCGTCACCGGATCCCCGGCCTCGAGAGCGGCAGCTCTCCGCTTCGCGCCGAAGTCGGCCAGCGCCTCCGCCAGCTTGTGCACCGACGGCTCCGGAGCCATGACGTCCACCCGGAGCCCGTGCTCCTCGGCGGTCTTCGCCGTAGCAGGGCCGATACAGGCGATCACGGTGACGTTGTGCGGCTTCCCGGCGATACCGACCAGGTTCCGCACGGTCGACGACGACGTGAACAGCACGGCGTCGAACCCGCCGCCCTTGATCGCCTCCCGCGTCTCCGCCGGCGGCGGCGAGGCCCGCACGGTCCGGTAGGCCGTGACGTCGTCGACCTCCCAGCCCAGCTCGATCAGCCCGGCGACCAGCGTCTCCGTGGCGATGTCGGCACGCGGCAGGAACACCCGGTCGATCGGGTCGAAGACCGGGTCGTAAGGGGGCCAGTCCTCCAGCAACCCCGCCGCGGACTGCTCCCCGCTCGGCACCAGGTCCGGCTTCACGCCGAAGGCGATCAGCGCCTTGGCCGTCTGCTCGCCGACGGCCGCGACCTTGATGCCGGCGAAGGCACGCGCGTCGAGCCCGTACTCCTCGAACTTCTCCCGCACGGCCTTGACCGCGTTCACCGAGGTGAAGGCGATCCACTCGTAGCGGCCGGTCACGAGCCCCTTGACCGCCCGCTCCATCTGCTGGGGCGTGCGCGGCGGCTCGACGGCGATGGTCGGCACCTCGTGCGGCACGGCCCCGTACGACCGCAGCTGGTCGGAGAGCGACGCCGCCTGCTCCTTGGTGCGCGGCACGAGCACCTTCCAGCCGAACAGCGGCTTGGACTCGAACCACGCGAGCTGGTCGCGCTGGGCGGCGGCGGAACGCTCACCGACCACGGCTATCACCGGCCGGCCGCCGTCGGGCGAGGGCAGCACCTTGGCCTGCTTCAGCGTCTGCGCGATCGTGCCGAGGGTGGCGGTCCAGGTGCGCTGCCGGGTGGTCGTACCGGCGACGGTGACCGTCAGCGGGGTGTCCGGCTTGCGGCCCGCGGAGACGAGCTCGCCGGCCGCCGCGGCGACGGAGTCCAGGGTGGTGGACACGACGACCGTGCCGTCCGACGCCCCGACCTCCGTCCAGCACCGGTCCGACGCCGTGCGCGCGTCGACGAACCGTACGTCCGCGCCCTGCGCGTCCCGCAGCGGCACACCGGCGTACGCGGGCACACCGACGGCGCTCGCGATGCCGGGGACGACCTCGAAGGGCACCCCGGCGGCGGCGCACGCCAGCATCTCCTCGGCGGCGTACGTGTCGAGTCCGGGGTCGCCGGACACCGCACGCACGACCCGCCTGCCGCCCCGTGCGGCCTCCATGACAAGATGTGCGGCATCCCGCACCGCGGGGGCGGCGACGGCGGTTGACGTGCCGTCAACTACCGTCAGCTGGGGCGCTCCTGTGCCCGGCGTCGGATCCTGGGAAGGATCCGAGTCCGTGTGCACTTCGGAGACGCCCTGCCTGGCGTGCTGACGTACGACGTCGAGCACTTCGTGCTCGGCGACGAGGACGTCCGCGTTCGCCAGCGCCTCGACGGCGCGCAGAGTCAGCAGTCCCGGATCTCCGGGTCCGGCACCCAGGAAGGTGACGTGCCCGTGTTCAGGACCGGCGGAAAGGGTGGTGGGGCTCAATGTGCTCGCTCCCCCATCAGACCGGCCGCGCCCTGGGCGAGCATCTCGGCCGCGAGTTCGCGACCGAGCGCCATTGCCCCGTCGTGCGTCTCGGGCACGGGACCGGTGGTGGACAGCTGCACCATGCGCGTGCCGTCGGTGGTGCCGACGACGCCGCGCAGGCGCATTTCCTTGACAATCTGCCGGTCGGCCTGGGGGTCCCCCCGCTCGAGCGGAGCCGAGAGTGGGGGAAGGTCGGCGAGCGCGCCCACAGGGGCGCTGCAACCGGCCTCCAGGGCGGCGAGCAGTGATCGCTCGGCCGTCACGGCGAGCCGCGTGAACGGGTCGTCGAGTTCGGCGAGCGCGGCGAGGAGGTCCGCGTTGCCCGCGGCACACTCGATCGCCAGTGCCCCCTGGCCGGGGGCGGGCAAAACCGTGTCGACCGACAGGAAGTCGGTCACTTCGTCACCCCGGCCGATCCGGTTCAGTCCGGCGGCGGCCAGCACGACGGCGTCGAGTTCGCCGGACCGTACGTATCCGATCCGGGTGTCGACGTTGCCGCGGATCGGGACCGTCGCTATGTCCAGGCCGTGGCTGCGCGCGTACGCGTTGAGCTGGGCCATGCGGCGCGGCGAACCGGTGCCGATGCGGGCCCCGCTCGGCAGGTCGGTGAACTTCAGCGCGTCCCGGGCGACGATCACGTCCCGCGGGTCCTCCCGCGCGGGTACGGCGGCGACCACCAGCTCGTCGGGCTGCGTGGTCGGCAGGTCCTTCAGCGAGTGCACCGCGAAGTCGACCTCGCCCTTGAGCAGCGCGTCGCGCAGGGCGGTCACGAACACACCCGTGCCGCCGATCTGGGCGAGCGCCTCTCGCGAGACGTCGCCGTACGTGGTGATCTCGACGAGCTCGACGGGCCGTCCGGTCACCCGGCTCACGGCCTCGGCCACCTGCCCGGACTGGGCCATGGCGAGCCTGCTCCGCCGGGTACCGAGCCGTAGTGCCTTGTCATTCATGCCGGCCCTCGGTCTTTCTCTGTGCTGTCCTCGGCCCGGGAGACGGCGGCAACCGCTTCCGGGTCGAGGTCGAACAGGGTCCGCAGCGCGTCCGCGTACCCGGCGCCGCCGGGCTCGGCCGCGAGTTGCTTGACCCGTACGGTCGGCGCGTGCAGCAGCTTGTCCACCACGCGCCGCACGGTCTGGGTGATCTCCGCGCGATGCTTGTCGTCGAGGCCGGGCAGCCGCCCGTCCAGGCGGGCGATCTCGCTGGCCACGACATCGGCGGCCATGGTGCGCAGGGCGACCACGGTCGGCGTGATGTGCGCGGCCCGCAGCGCCGCCCCGAAGGCCGCGACCTCGTCGGAGACGATACGCCGGACCTGGTCCACATCGGCAGCCATCGGAGCGCCCGCGGAGGCCTCCGCCAGCGATTCGATGTCCACCAGCCGCACCCCGCCCAGCCGGTGCGCGGCCGCGTCTATGTCGCGCGGCATCGCCAGGTCGAGCAGGAAGAGCACCGGCTCGGGCCGCGGCGGCTCGTCGACCGGCTCGGGCCTGCGCCGCTCGGGGATCCGCCCGACGGTGGCCACGGTCGCGGCGAGCGCGGCGATGGCGTCGGCGTCCGGCGTGGGGTCGAGCGGACCGGCCGTCCCCGGCCTGGCCGCGCGCTGGGCGCCGCCCACCGTGCCGTTGTCCACCCACGCCGCGTGCTGCTCCAGGTCGGCGGCGGCCATACCGGCCACTGCAGCCTCGCCGAGCACGGAGAATCCGGCGGTGCCCTGCACCGCGGGCAGGTCCAGCGGGCAGCCGTCCTCGCCGCCGAGGCCGGTGGCCGGCAGGCTGCCCCGCTCCGTGGCCGCCGTCCGGCCCGGCTCGCCGTCCGGTGCGGGCGGTCCGTCGCCGTCGGCGACCGACGGCGCGGCCGTACGGCCCTCCACCGCGGCGGCGACCGACTCGGCCGTCAGGACCAGGCCCGTCGCGCCGGTGCAGGAGACGGCGACATCGGCACGTGTCAGCTCGACCGGCACCGACTCCATCGGGACCGCGCGGGCCAGCACGTCCGTGTCGTCGCCCTCGGTGAGGATCTGCGCGAGGCGCTCGGCACGGTCGAAGGTGCGGTTGGCGACGACGACCTCGGCGACCCCGGCCCGCGCGAGCGTCGCCGCGGCCAGGGAGGACATCGACCCGGCGCCGATGACCAGGGCCTTCTTGCCCCGGGCCCAGGTCTCCACGTCGCCGCCCTCGGCCAGTTGCTCCAGGCCGAAGGTGACCAGGGACTGGCCGGCGCGGTCGATGCCGGTCTCGGAGTGGGCGCGCTTGCCGACCCTCAGGGCCTGCTGGAACAGGTCGTTCAGCAGCCGGCCCGCGGAGTTCAGCTCCTGCGCGCGGGCCAGGGAGTCCTTGATCTGGCCGAGGATCTGCCCCTCGCCGACGACCATCGAGTCCAGCCCGCAGGCCACCGAGAACAGGTGGTGGACGGCCCGGTCCTCGTAGTGCACGTAGAGATAGGGAGTGAGTTCCTCCAGGCCGACCCCGCTGTGTTGGGCGAGCAGCGTGGACAGTTCGGCGACACCGGCGTGGAACTTGTCCACGTCGGCGTAGAGCTCGATGCGGTTGCAGGTGGCGAGCAGCGCGGCCTCGGCGGCCGGTTCGGCGGCGACCGTGTCCTGGAGCAGCTTGACCTGCGCGTCCGCGGTGAGCGAGGCCCGCTCCAGCACGCTGACCGGGGCGCTGCGGTGGCTGAGTCCGACGACGAGGAGGCTCATGCCGGCATCACGGCGGGCATGTCCCCGTCGGGCCCCTGGTCGGCGGAGTCGCTGCGCGCGGCGGCGGCCGGGACACCGCCGTCGGAGGCGGCGGCCTCCTCGCCGGCCTTGCGCTGCTCGTGGAAGGCGAGGATCTGCAACTCGATGGAGAGGTCGACCTTGCGCACGTCGACGCCGTCCGGGACGGACAGCACGGTCGGCGCGAAGTTCAGGATGGAGGTGACACCGGCGGCCACGAGCCGGTCGCAGACCTGCTGGGCGGCACCGGCGGGGGTGGCGATGACCCCGATCGACACGCCGTTGTCCTGGATGATCTTCTCCAGGTCGTCGGAGTGCTGCACGGGAATCCCGGCGACGGGCTTGCCCGCCATGGCCGGGTCGGCGTCGATCAGCGCGGCGACCCGGAAGCCGCGGGAGGCGAACCCGCCGTAATTGGCCAGGGCGGCGCCGAGGTTGCCGATACCGACGATCACGACCGGCCAGTCCTGGGTGAGGCCCAGTTCGCGGGAGATCTGGTAGACGAGATACTCGACGTCGTAGCCGACGCCCCGGGTCCCGTAGGAGCCGAGGTAGGAGAAGTCCTTGCGCAGCTTCGCGGAATTGACCCCCGCCGCGGCCGCGAGCTCCTCGGAGGAGACCGTGGGCACCGAGCGTTCCGACAGCGCGGTCAGAGCGCGGAGGTACAGCGGAAGCCGGGCGACGGTGGCCTCGGGAATCCCTCGGCTGCGGGTCGCCGGTCGGTGAGTTCGGCCAGTTGCCACGGTGCTCCTGCGGGTAGAGCGGGGCTGTAGGCGGTCATACGTCCCTACATGACCGCCCCGTCGAAAGCAGGCTATGTCTTTGTGAACGCGTGCACAAAGATGGTGTCCGATTTGCCCGGCCAACGTGACCGGGGTCACGCGCCCCCGGCGCACTCGCGGGGAACCGGCACGTACGCACCACTGTTCCTTCACTTCTGGGGGCAAAACCGCACACTCTCCTCTGTGTATCCCGCCCCCGAGACCAGCCACCGTCGATCCTAAGTGACGTTCCGGCCTCTTTGGACTGGTCGGTCAGTTGCGGGACCGGCCGGGATCAGTCGGTCAGCGCCTTGCGCAGACGGTCCTCGTTCACGCGCCAGAACGTGTGCTGCCTGCCGTCCACCAGTACGACCGGGATCTGTTCCCAGTACTGGTCGTGCAGTTCCCGATCCTCGGTGATGTCCTTCTGCTCCCAGGGGACTCCGAGATCACCGCACACCTTCTCCACAACGACCTGTGCGTCATCACACAGATGACAGCCGGGCTTGCGGATCAGGGTGACGAGCCGGTCCCGAGGGGGCCTGCGACGAAAGAGGGGACTCATGTCGGCCATTGTCGCGCGCCGGTGAACAAGGGGAACCCTCACGAAAGCGCCAGCGGACGCGCCGACCACGTCCGTCCCGAGCGACATCCTTAACGACACGCTCGCCGAGAGTTCACAGGCTCCAAACCTCTCGACTCCGGAACCCCCGAACAAACTGGCTATGCTCACGCCATGGCCGCTCTCGGATGGCTCACTCCCCGTAGGCGCTCCGCCACGGCGCGGAGCGTTTTGGCAGGCGAGGCCTCGGCGGAGGCTGCCCGCAAGTCCTCACAGGAGGCCGCCGGCACGACCGAGGAACCGCAGTTCCCGGTCCACGGCGACGACCAGGCCGCCGCCTTCTTCGACTTGGACAACACCGTCATGCAGGGCGCCGCCCTCTTCCACTTCGGTCGGGGCCTGCACAAGCGGAAGTTCTTCGAGACGCGCGACCTCGCGAAGTTCGCCTGGCAGCAGGCGTGGTTCCGGCTGGCCGGGGTCGAGGACCCCGAACACATGCAGGAGGCCCGCGACTCGGCCCTGTCGATCGTCAAGGGCCACCGCGTCGCCGAGCTCCAGTCGATCGGCGAGGAGATCTACGACGAGTACATGGCCGAGCGCATCTGGCCCGGCACCCGCGCCCTGGCCCAGGCCCACCTGGACGCGGGCCAGAGGGTCTGGCTCGTCACGGCGGCCCCCGTCGAGATCGCCCAGGTCATCGCCCGCCGTCTGGGCCTGACCGGCGCCCTGGGCACGGTCGCCGAGTCGGTCGACGGCGTCTACACGGGCAAGCTCGTCGGCGAACCGCTGCACGGCCCCGCGAAGGCCGAGGCGGTCCGCGCGCTGGCCGCGGCCGAGGGCCTGGACCTCAGCCGCTGCGCCGCCTACAGCGACTCGCACAACGACATCCCGATGCTGTCCCTGGTCGGCCACCCCTACGCCATCAACCCGGACTCCAAGCTGCGCAAGCACGCCCGCGAGCTGGACTGGCGCCTGCGCGACTACCGCACCGGCCGCAAGGCCGCCAAGGTCGGCATCCCGGCCGCGGCCGGCGTGGGCGCGGTGGCCGGCGGCACGGCGGCGGCGATCGCCCTGCACCGCCGCCGTCGCTGACGACCGGTCAAGCCGACGACCGATCAATCCGGGACACCTTCGTTTACGGGATGACAACCCCCGTAAATCCAACTGGCGTACCCCCACAACCTCGTATCCAGTCCTCTTGGCTGCACACGGCCACAACACGCCCTGAACCCAGCCGCAATCCGAACCTTTTCGATCAACAACCGTTCACGCTCTGACACTTGATGCGGCGTCAATGGGTTACGGAAGCGACGGAATCGATGATTTGAGCAACTCGGTGTAGCAAGGCCTACACGAAGCGTTATTCTCCTCAGACGCAAACCGGTACCCCTCCGTCGCTACGACGGGTGAAAGGTCCCGCACTGCACGTGATGGAAGCTCTGCCTCTGGGAGTCCCGTGTACCCACACGTCGGGGTTGACGCCTCGGGCCTGGCTACGCTGCGCGCAACGGTCCTCGACCTGTTGCGCGGCTTCGTCCCCACCGCGTACGCCGGCCCCGCATTCGCCACCGCCGCGCCCGTAGGCCCGTGCTATGCACTGGCCGACGGCAGCGCCGCGGTCGGCAGACGAGGGCGCCCGTCCGGCGCGGCCACCGCCCGACGGCCGGCGGCGGACAGCGACAGCGCCCGCATGATGGACCTCGTGGAGCGCGCCCAGGCCGGCGAGTCCGATGCCTTCGGCCGCCTCTACGACCAATACAGCGACACCGTCTACCGGTACATCTACTACCGGGTCGGAGGAAAGGCGACCGCCGAAGACCTCACCAGCGAGACCTTTTTGCGCGCCCTGCGCCGCATCGGCACGTTCACCTGGCAGGGCCGGGACTTCGGCGCCTGGCTCGTCACCATCGCCCGCAACCTCGTAGCCGACCACTTCAAGTCCAGCCGCTTCCGCCTCGAGGTCACCACCGGCGAGATGCTCGACGCCAACGAGGTCGAGCGCTCCCCCGAGGACTCCGTCCTGGAGTCCCTCTCCAACGCCGCCCTGCTCGACGCCGTGCGGCGACTCAACCCCCAGCAGCAGGAGTGCGTGACACTCCGCTTCCTCCAGGGCCTCTCCGTCGCCGAGACCGCCCGCGTGATGGGCAAGAACGAGGGCGCGATCAAGACCCTCCAGTACCGGGCCGTCCGCACCCTCGCCCGGCTCCTCCCGGAAGACGCCCGCTGACCGGACCGTACGCTCGGCGACGGTCAACTCACGTTCCGTGAGAGTCCGTTGGCTTCCGCATCCGATCATCCGGCGTCCGTAACCCAAGTGCCGCGCCGCTCGTTGTGCGGGGTGCAGGCTCCCTGTGGTCACCCCCTGACCGACTCCGATCACTCGATCGTGTGGTCGTGGTCAGGGTGTGCGACCCTCAGGACCCCCTGGGGAGTCGACCGTCATGACGAGAGGAGGTGCCGCCAGTGATCGCGAACGTATCGGCGCACCGGCGGGCGAACGCCTTCGCCCAGGCCCTTCAGGAGCAGTCCGAGCAGGGCACGGCGGCCGAGCAGTCCGAAGGATCGGCACCGGCCCCGGCCGCTGTGGAGCGGACCGAACAGGCACGCCTGCTGGCGCTCGCCTCCGGTCTCGACGCGCTGCCCAAGCCGGAGCTCGACCCGGAGGTCAAGGTCGTCCAGCGGGCCCAGCTGGTGGCCGCCTTCGAGGCCATGCTCCAGGAGGGCACCGCGGGCGGCGGGGCGACGGACGGCGCAGTCCCCGAGCAGCGCTCCCCCAGGGCCCGTGGCGCCCACCGCGCGAGCCCACTGAAGAAGTTCCGGCCCCGTTCCCGCCTCGCCAAGGGTCTCACCGCGGGCGGGCTCAGCGTGGGCGTGGCCGCGAGCGCCTTCGGCGGAGTCGCCGCCGCCAGCTCCGACGCCCTGCCCGGCGACTCGCTCTACGGCCTCAAGCGCGGCATCGAGGACGTCAAACTCGGCCTCGCCGACGGAGTCGACGAGCGGGGCCGGGTCCATCTCGACCACGCCTCCACCCGGCTCAGCGAAGCCCGCCGCCTGATGGAGCGAGGCCGCAGCGGCCCCCTGGACCACGAGTCCCTGGGCGAGATCCGCCGCGCCCTGTCCGGCATGCGGCACGAAGCGTCGGAAGGCCACCGGCTGCTGAGCGAGGCATACGAGCGCGACCCGGACTCCCTGGACCCCATCCAGGCCCTGTCCTCGTTCTCCCACTCCCACCGCGAGGCCTGGGGCGAACTGCGCGAGAGGCTCCCCGTCCAGCTCGGGGACGTCAGCGACCAGGTGTCGTCGGTGTTCGACGCCATAGAGGAGGATGTCGCCCCGCTGCGGTCCCTGCTGCCCGAGCCCCCCGCCAGGAGTGACGGCGACGGCAACCGGCAGGGCGCCTCCGAGTCGGCCTCCACCGGCTCCTCCGCCACCGACCGGTCGGCCCGGCCCAGCGACAGCGGCCGCGGCCACTCCGACGACGAGGGCAACGCCGGCTCCGGCAGTCCCAGCCGCTCGGCCGGCTCCGGCAGCGACAGCGACGGCCTGCTCGGCGGCAACACCGGCGGCCTGCTCGACCCGCCGCAGGACAGCGACGCGAGCACCTCGCCGTCGGCGGAGGGCGACACGGCCGTCCCCGAGCCGCACGTGACGCTCTCGCCGCTCCTGCCCGATCTGCTGCCCGGGCTGGGCATCAACAGCGAGGACGCCGACTAGCCGGCGGTACGGCAGTGGGGGCGCCCCTGGGAAGGGGCGCCCCCATCGTCGTAGGCAGGAACGGCCTCAGTCGTAACGCACTGCCTCAGAAGAAGACCGACCGGCGCTGCACCAGCAGCTTGTACAACGTGTGCTGGATCTGCTCCCTGACCTGGTCGGTCAGGTTGAACATCAGCATCGGGTCCTCGGCGGCCTCCGGCGGATAGCCGTCCGTCGGGATCGGCTCGCCGAACTGGATCGTCCACTTGGTCGGCAGTGGCACCGCCCCGAGCGGCCCGAGCCACGGGAACGTGGGCGTGATCGGGAAATACGGGAAGCCCAGCAGACGGGCCACCGTCTTCGCGTTGCCGATCATCGGGTAGATCTCCTCGGCCCCGACGATCGAGCAGGGCACGATCGGCGTCCCGGCGCGCAGGGCGGTCGAGACGAAACCACCACGACCGAAGCGCTGGAGCTTGTAACGGTCCGCGAAGGGCTTGCCGAGGCCCTTGAAGCCCTCCGGCATCACCCCGACCACCTCGCCCTGCTCCAGCAGCCGGGACGCGTCCTCAGCGCAGGCCAGGGTGTGACCGAGCTTGCGGGCCAGCTCGTTGACCACCGGCAGCATGAACACCAGGTCCGCGGCGAGCAGCCGCAGATGCCGGCCCGCCGGGTGGTTGTCGTGCACGGCGACCTGCATCATCAGGCCGTCCATCGGCAGCGTCCCGGAGTGGTTGGCGACGATCAGGGCGCCGCCCTCGGACGGGATGTTCTCGATGCCCTTCACCTCGACCCGGAAGTACTTCTCGTACAGCGGGCGCAGCAGGGACATCAGGACCTGGTCGGTGAGTTCCTCGTCGTAGCCGAAGTCGTCGACCTCGTAGTCCCCGGTGAGGCGGCGGCGCAGGAAGGCCAGGCCGCCCGCGATACGCCGCTCCAGGCCGCCGTCGCCGCCCTGGAGCCCCTCCGGCGGTTGTTCCTCAGAAGTCACAGGAACATCATCCTGCGGAACAGCCCTGGTGGGCAGGGGCTGCACCTCACGGACCGGCCCCGAGTCCGTGCCCGGGCGCCGGCTCCCCGCGCTCCGGCGCCGCTGCGGACGCTGCACGGCGCCCCCGCGGGACCGGTCGTCGTCGAACGGAATGACCTTGGCATCCGCCATCGTTGATGCGCTCCTCAGTTGGCGCTCTGCGTCGGGGGGTGGCCGCCGCCCGCGAGGGGCAGCGCGGCGATCCGGTCGACGGCCCCCGCAAGGGCCTCCGGCGGAAGAAGTCCGGGTCCTTGGCTGCGTGCGAAGTCCGCGAACGTCTCCGCGGTCGTGTACTTGGGCTGGAATCCCAGCGTCTCGCGCATCTGGCCCGTGGCCACGACCCGGCCGTGGGTGAGCAGCCGGATCTGCTCGGGCGAGAAGTCCGACATGCCCAGCGTACGCACCAGCGAGCCCGCCCAGGTGACGGCCGGGAGCAGCAGGGGCACGGTGGGGCGTCCGAGGCGCCTGGAGCACTGCGAGAGCAGCAGCACACCGTCGCCGGCGATGTTGAAGGTGCCGCTGTTGAGCGTGCCCCGCGTGGGCTCGTGCGAGGCGATCCGCAGCACCTCGATCACGTCGTCCTCGTGCACGAACTGAAGCCGCGGGTCGTAGCCGAACACGGTCGGCAGCACCGGCAGCGAGAAGTACGAGACGAGCGGTGTGTCCGCGGTCGGGCCGAGGATGTTGGCGAACCGCAGCACGCAGACGGCCACGTCGGGCCTGCGCCGCGCGAAGCCGCGGACATAGCCCTCGACCTCCACCGTGTCCTTGGCGAAGCCGCCGCTGGGCAGCGACTTGGGCGGGGTCGTCTCGGTGAAGACGGCCGGGTCGCGCGGCGCGGACCCGTAGACGTTCGTGCTGGACTTCACGATCAGCCGCCGCACGTTCGGGGACTTCTGGCAGGCACCGAGCAGCTGCATCGTGCCGATGACGTTGGTCTCCTTCAGGGAGGCCCGGTTGCCGCTGCCCAGCGGCGTGCCCGTCACGTCCAGGTGGACGATCGTGTCGGCGCCCGTCTCGGCGAGCACCCGCGCGATGGTGGGCTGCCGGATGTCGGCCTGGACGAAGTCCGCGCCGCCCAGATGGTGCTCGGGCGGCACCGCGTCCACGGCGACGACCCGGTCCACGTCGGGGTCACGCTGGATCCGCCGTACGAACCGGCCCCCCAGCTGGCGGGCCACACCGGTCACGAGCACGACCTTGCCCAAGATCAGCGCCTTTCTTCCAGAAAACCTCTTGCCCCCGCCGCGTTCCCCCGTGGGGCCAACTTAGCGGGTCGGCGTTGCGCTGTGATGACCGCACGATGCGCGAAGTGACGACAAGCAGCCGGACGTACGAGCCGGAACACGTGTGGCCCCCCACCGGTGGGTGGGGGGCCACAGCAACGCTCTCGCGGCGTCCGCGTCGCGAACTTACTTCTTGTTGCGACGCTGAACGCGCGTGCGCTTGAGCAGCTTGCGGTGCTTCTTCTTGGCCATCCGCTTGCGCCGCTTCTTGATAACAGAGCCCACGACTACCCTCGCTCACTTCTCATCACTCGGTGCTGGGCGCCGGGGCCCACACGACCTACGAGGGGCCAGCCTACCCGCCCGAGCGCTGAGGTCGTAATCGAGGGGGCCAGGGTGATCCCGAGTGCCCTGTGAGGGATCACCCCGCCCCAGCCGTCAGGCGGTTTCCACCCCCACGTAACTCTCGCGGAGGTACTCGTGAACCGCTTGCTCCGGGACGCGGAAGGACCGCCCCACACGGATCGCGGGCAGATGACCGCTGTGCACCAACCGGTACACGGTCATCTTCGACACTCGCATCACCGAGGCGACTTCCGCCACGGTAAGGAACTGAACCTCGTTCAGAGGCCTCTCGCCAGCTGCAGCCATGACACACCTGAACCTTCCGCACTCGACGGCCACCGGCTTCCCCTTCCGGTGACTCTTCGTCGCTGCGTGCTCACTCCCCAATGTAGGTGCGGGTGATGCGAGTGGGGAAGAGGTGCACCCATCGGCGGCCTACTGTGACAGACACGCCCGATTGAGCACGTAGCGGGTAAGCGGCAGGTAGTAATCAGACCGCACTCCGTCATCAAGTGGAACGACGACGGAGACGGACCCCTCCGCCTCACCGACGAACGGGGCGGGGTCGTCCGTATCGGCCGGCCCGATGGCCTCGAACCCCAGCTGACCTGCCCCGCAGACCCACCCATGGTCCCCGATCACCAGGTCGGGAAGGGGCCCGCCGACCTCCGCGGCAGCGGCCAACACGGTACGAACCGGGAGAGGTGAGTGCGTATGTGCGCCGGGCTCACAACCGGGGCGTTCCACCCCGGCTCCCCGCACCAGCGCGACTCCTCGTACGTAGTCGAGGTTGTACGTACGTAGGCCGAACCGGGTCGTTATGTCGACACAACGACCCTGCGCGGGGGTGAGGATCTCACACCCCGCCGCCGACAGCGCGTCTGCCAAAGCGGCGTAGAAACCGAGCAGCCGGTGGGGGTGCCCGGTGCCGAGGAGCACGGGTGCGCTCCGCCGGGCGGCCTCGGCGAGGCGCTCCGCGAAGGCGTCCAGCGCGGCCAGGGTGCGCCCCGGATCGATCACGTCCTGGCCGGAAACCCGACGGCAATCGGCCGAAACGCCGCACCGGTCCGCCATCAGCTCGATCACGTCCCGCTGGCTCCAGGCCCCTTCGGGATCCAGCCCGAGGAGCACCCGGGGATCCCGGGCGGCGAACAGCCGGTAACTCCGCAGGCTCTCCTCACGAGACGTGGCCACGGTCCCGGCGAGGCGTGCGCCCACCAGGTGCGCACGAAGGGCTTCGGGGGTCAGCACGAGGAGATCGTGCGCGACACAGGCCCCAGGTGTCCCCAGAACCGGGGAACACCCCACGGTCGGCCTACGAGAGGGCCGACCCGGTCAGGCCAGCAGCCCCCGCAGCGGGAACACCGCCCGCCGAGCCGCCAGCACCGCCTGGTCCAGCCGGTCCGCGGGGTCGTAGCCCTCATCCCAGCCGGGGAAGGCCACGGGCCATCGCCCGTCCGTCATCCGCGCCGGGGCCAACTGCCGCGTCCGGGCGAACGCTTCCTGCCGCCAGCCCTCGGGAATCATCGCCTCGGGCGCCACGGCCCGGCCCGCCGCGATCGCGACCAGATGCGTCCACGACCGCGGCACGACGTCCACCACGGCGTAGCCGCCCCCGCCCAGCGCCACCCACCGCCCGTCGGCGTACTCGTGTGCCAGATCGTGACAGGCCACCTGCACCGCCCGCTGCGCGTCCAGCGACACCGCCAGATGCGCCAGCGGATCCTCGAAGTGCGTGTCGGCCCCGTGCTGCGTCACCATCACCTGCGGCCGGAAGTCGGCGATCAGCTCCGGCACGACCGCGTGGAACGCCCGCAGCCACCCGGCGTCCCCCGTCCCGGCCGGCAGCGCCACGTTCACCGCCGAGCCCTCCGCGGAGTCCGCCCCGGTCTCCTCCGGCCACCCGGTCTGCGGGAACAGCGTCCGGGGATGCTCGTGCAACGAGATCGTCAGCACCCGCGGGTCCTCCCAGAACGCCGCCTGCACCCCGTCCCCGTGATGCACGTCGACGTCGATGTACGCCACCCGCTCGGCCCCGAGCTCCAGCAGCCGGGCGATCGCCAGCGACGCGTCGTTGTAGATGCAGAACCCGGACGCCCCGCCCGGCATCGCGTGGTGCAGCCCGCCCGCGAAGTTCACCGCGTGCAGCGCCTCCCCCCGCCACACGGCCTCCGCGGCCCCCACCGACTGCCCGGCGATCAGCGCCGACACCTCGTGCATCCCGGCGAAGGCCGGATCGTCCATCGTCCCCAGCCCGTACGACTGGTCCGCCGCCCCGGGATCCACCGACGCGGCCTTCACCGCCGCGATGTAGTCCTGCCGGTGGACGAGCCGCAGCGTCGACTCCCCGGCCGCCTTCGCGGCGACCACCTCCACCTCACGGTCCAGCCCGAAGGCATCGACCAGTCCCCGGGTCAGGGCGAGCCGGACCGGGTCCATCGGATGCCCGGGACCAAAGTCATAGCCCGTTACTGCCTCGTCCCACATCAGCTGTGCGCGGCCGCTCATGCCCGCCACCGTATCGGTCCGGTTGAGCCGCGAACGACCGGGCGTACACCAACGTCACCAGCACCAACACCATCGGCACGACCATCGCCCCGCGGTAGCTCCACAGGTCCCCGAGCACACCGACCAACGGCGAACCGATCAAAAACCCCACATAGTTGAAGACATTCAGTCGCGCGACGGCCGTATCCGAAGCCCCCGGGAACAGCCGGCCGGCCGCCGCGAACGTCTGCGGCACCAGCACACACAACCCCAGCCCCAGCAGCGTGAACCCCAGCATCCCCACCCACGCCCCGGGAGCCCCCGCCACCACGGCGAACCCACCCGCCGCCACCAGCGCCCCACCCCGCACGACGGCCACGGCCCCGAACCGCCGCACCCCCAGGTCCCCGATCGTCCGCCCCAGCAGCGTGGTGACCATGTACACGTTGTACGGCACGGTCGCCATCTGCTCCGAAGACCCGAGCACATCCTTCAGGTACTTCGCGCTCCAGTTGGAGACCGTGGAGTCCCCGATATAGGCGACGGTCATCACCAGACACAGAGGCAGCAGCCACTTGAAGGCGACGGCCTGGCCCTCCCCGGCAGCCTTCCCCTCCGCCACGGGTGCCGCGTCCCGGTCGTCGACGTACCACCGGCTCCCCACCAGCACAGTCGGCAGCAGCACCGCCACGACCGGCAGATACGACACCCACAACGCCAGATCCCAGTGCGCCCCCACCCACGCCAGCGAGGCCCCTACGATCCCGCCCAGGCTGTAGGCCGCGTGGAAACTGAGCATGATGCTGCGCCCGTACGACCGCTGAAGGCTCACCCCGAGCATGTTCATCGACGCGTCCAGCACCCCGACGGCCAGCCCGAACACCGCGAGCGCGACGCCCAGTTCCACCATCCGCTCCCCGGCCCCGACCCCGAGCAGCGCCAACAGCACCACGGGCTGGGACCACCGCAACAGCCGGCTCGGCGGCACCCGCCTCACCAGCCGCTCGGTGCTCACGCTCCCGACCCCGGCCAGGATCGGCACAGCGGCCAGGAAGGCGGGCAGCAGCGCGTCGGAGACCCCGTACCGGTCCTGGATGGCCGGAATCCGCGTCACGAGCAGAGCGAAGGCGACCCCCTGCACCAAGAAGCTGAACGCCAACGAGCCCCTGCCGCGCCGCAGCACATCAGTCATGGCGGCGAGCGTAGGGCCCCGGCTTACCGGTGGGTAGATCCCGCCAAAGATGAATTCGGTTCAGCTTCTACGTCCCACACATGAGCAGGTCTGTCAGCTCCCCCATGTCGGAGAAGAGCCGCCCGGCCCCGGCCAGCCTCTCCGCCGGCGTCATCGCGGTGAACCCGTACACGTCCATCCCTGCCGCAACTGCCGCCTGCACCCCCAGCGGACTGTCCTCGACGACGACACACCGCTCCGGCGCGACCCCCATTCGCTCGGCCGCGTACAGGAACAGATCGGGAGCCGGCTTCCCCTTCCCCACGTCCTGCGAGCTGAAGATCCGCCCCTGGTCGAACCACCGATCGAGCCCGGTCGTCCGGTGCCCCACCCGGATCCGCTCATGACTCCCGGACGAGGCCACGCAGTACGGCACGGAGTCGGCGGCAAGCTTCTGCAGGAGCTCCTCCACGCCGACCACCGGCTTCAAGTCCCGCTCGAAGGCCGCGAAGACCCGGGCATGGAACACGTCGTCGAAGTCCACCGGCAGCCGCCGCCCGGTCCGCTCCGCGACCAGGTCGTGTACGCGGTGCATGGCAGCGCCCATGTAGTCGCGCAGGGAGTCCTCATAGGACGTCGGGAGCCCGAGTTCGGTCAGATAGGCGGCCAGGAGCCGGTTGGAGATGGGCTCACTGTCGACCAGGACACCATCATTGTCGAAGATCACGAGGTCATAGCGCATGGCTCGACCCTAAGAGCTCGTAACACGATCATGGGCGGGCTTTCTTGAGGCGTCTCCAGCAGATGAGGCCGCAGGCGAGGGAGACGAGGGCGTCGTGCAGGTCGAGGCGTCGTTCCCAGCGGACGGCCAGCCGTTTGAAGTGGTGCAGGAGCGAGAAGGTCTGCCTCACGCCCCGCACTCCTCGCGGCGCAGGAAGGTCGCTAGGAGGAGGGCGACGGCGCACAGCGCGACCGCGGTCGTCATGACCATGGACGGGCCTGAGCGGTCGAGCGCGACGGAGCCGGCGAGGGCGCCCAGGGCGATCGAGACGTTGAAGGACAGGACGTAGAGGGAGGTCGCGGCTTCCCGGGCATGGGGCACGCTGCGGAAGATCAGGGTCTGCAGGGCGACCGGCAGGGCCGAGTAGGCGATGCCCCAACTGAGCAGAAAGGCGACCGCCCCGGGCTGCCAGGTACCGGCCGCAAGGAGAAGCGCCAGGGACACGCCAGTGCCGGCGATGAGGCCGATGACCACCGTGCGCAAGGTCATGCGCCCGATGACGGCGCCCGCCAGGAAGTTGCCGGCCACGCCCGCCACTCCGAAGCAGAGCAGCAGGCTTCCGATCATGCCCGGCGCCAACCCGACATTCCGGAGCAGGAACGGAGTGACGTAGGTGTAGGCGGCATAGTGCGCGATGACGACGACGGCGGTCACCGCCAGCGCCGCGCGCAGGTTGCCCCGCCTCAGCAGGCGGGGCAGGTCGGAGAGGAAGACTCCGCCACGGGGAGGCATCGCCGGCATCAGTACCGCGGTGGCCCCCAGGGCGAGGGCACTGCACACGGCCAGCCCCCAGAAGGCGGCCCGCCAGTTCAGCCACTGGCCGACCATGGTGCCCAGGGGGACCCCGATGACCGACGCCAGGGATATGCCCGAGAACACCACGGCCGTAGCGCGCACGGACAGGTTCGCGGGAACCAGGCGTACGGCAATGCTCGCCACGATCGCCCACAGGACGCCGTGGATGAATCCGACGAGGAGTCTGACGAGCATGAGCCAGGTGCAGTTCGTGGCCGTCGCGGTGAGGACGTTGCCCGCGACGAAGACGGCCAGGATGACGATCAGGAGCCGCTTGCGGTCGAGGCGGCGGGTGGCGGCGGTGAGAACCGGGGCGAGTAAGCCCGCGAACACGCCGTACAAGGTGACGGTCAGTCCGATCGTCCCCTCGGACACTCTCAGGTCGGCCGCCATCTCGGGCAGCAGGCCGATGGGCATCGTCTCGGTCGCGGTCACCGTGAAGACGGCGGAGGCGACGGCCAGGACCGCCGGCCACCCTCCAGCAGACGTCGCCGCGGCCGGCGGAAGGGGGCGGGGTACTCGGGTGGACGGCGATGTGTGCTGGTCCGAACCTGCCACGTCATGCTCTCCAGGAGGGGAGGAGGTGGGCCAAGGGCGCTCTTGGCCGGGAATCCCCCGTCGGGCGGGCACACGACCCCGTCGCCGCCTCTGAACCATTGGGGCGAGTGATGGCGGCGCGTACATGTCGCTCCAGACCGCTGGATCCAGCGTACGTTGCGGATCATGCCGTGAGCCCGCCAGGGCCGGCGGATCATCACCAAGCGGAGAATCCAGCCACCGCGACCGGCCGGATGCTCCTGCGTCGCTTCAGGTGCGATGCGATGCCGCGTGTCCTATGCGGTGCCGGGACCGTCGAGGAAGCGAAGCAGCACTGCGGCCTCCGCGCGGAGCCGCGCGCCTCGGTCAGCGTGCGCGGGCGCAGTCAACTGCGCTGCCACCTCCAGTCGCTCGGCGGCCTCAGCGCCCTCGACATCCACCACACTGCGCTCGCTCAGCTCACGCCGCGCTGCTTCGATGGATCATGGGCGGGCTTTCTTGAGGCGTCTCCAGCAGATGAGGCCGCAGGCGAGGGAGACGAGGGCGTCGTGCAGGTCGAGGCGTCGTTCCCAGCGGACGGCCAGCCGTTTGAAGTGGTGCAGGAGCGAGAAGGTCTGCTCGACGACGTAGCGGAGCTTGCCCCGGCCCTTGATGTTCGGGGAGCCCTTGCGGGAGATCACCGGCAGGATCCGGCGCCTGCGCAGCTCACGCCGGTTGGGGTTGCTGTCGTAGCCCTTGTCGCCGAGCAGAGCGTCGGGGCGCCTGCGTGGTCGTCCGGGTTTGCCGGCCACGGACGGGATGCCGTCGACCAGGGCCAGGGTCTGCGTGACGTCGTTGACGTTGGCCGCGGTGGTGATGACCTTGAACGGGGTGCCCTTCCCGTCGCAGATCAGGTGGTGCTTACTGCCCGTCTTCCCGCGGTTCGACCGGCGACGGGCCGGTGGCCTCGCCCCCTTTTTCGCGCGGATGTGGGAGGCATCCACGCAGGCCCTGGTCCAGTCGAGTGCGTCGGCGGCATGCAATTCGGCGAGCAGCAGGCGGTGCAGCTTCTCGAAGACGACGGCCTCGTGCCACCGCCCGAGTCGACGCCAGCAGGTCTGCCCAGAGCCGAAGCCCAGTTCCAGCGGCAGCAGTTGCCAGCTGATGTCGTTGTAGAGCACGTACAGGATGCCCTGCAGGCACAGCCGGTCATCCACCGGCTTCGGGCCGGGAGCCTTCTGCGGCCAGGGCGGCAGCAACGGCTCGATCAGCGCCCACGGTTCGTCATCCATGATCCACGGCAGATGTCCCACACCTCACGAACGGCGGAATCGTCGCCCTGGTCACGCCCGACCAGCACACCTCAACAAGATCGTGTTGCGAGCTCTAAACGCAGAAAACCCCCGCATCCGAAGATGCGGGGGTTTTCCCAATAATTGTTCGGCGGCGTCCTACTCTCCCACAGGGTCCCCCCTGCAGTA
>NZ_JBITJK010000061.1:0-40587 GCF_044459945.1 Streptomyces sp. NPDC050164 | reverse complement strand
GTCGCAATCCACACCGAAACCAGGGGCCCTCACCCCGTTCAAGGACCACTCAAGGCGTGTCGCCCGTCACCAACGCCCCGGGACAGCACAGCTAGCGGCTGCCTCGTCGGTACACGAGGTAGACGCCGGGTCAACAAGTCACGCCCAGGGGATTGACGAGCTTGCTGACAAGCAGTCTCATAAGGGGACCGTGACGTGTGCACAACGAGGTGGGCAGCCATGACGACCCTGACGGAAGCCGACGCGCTCGACGGCCTGCGCGATGCCCTGGGCCTGCTCAAGGACCGGGAACAGGTGGCCCAACGGCTGCTCGACTCCTCCGCCAAGCACTCCTTCGACCCGGACAAGGAACTGGACTGGGACGCGCCCTTCGAGGAGGGCAAGTGGTTCTGGCCGCCGGAGTTGGTGTCCCTGTACGACACCCCGCTCTGGAAGCGCATGAGCGAGGAACAGCGGATCCTGCTCTCCCAGCACGAGGCCGCGGCACTCGCCTCGCTCGGCATCTGGTTCGAGATCATCCTGATGCAGCTGCTGGTCCGCCACATCTACGACAAGGCGGCGACGAGCGCACACGTGCGCTACGCGCTCACCGAGATCGAGGACGAGTGCCGCCACTCCAAGATGTTCGCCCGTCTGATATCCCACGGCGGCACGCCCTGGTACCCCGTCAGCCGCGTGCACCAGCACCTGGGCCGCCTCTTCAAGACCATCTCCACCACCCCCGGTTCCTTCACGGCGACACTGCTCGGCGAGGAGGTCCTTGACTGGATGCAGCGCCTGACGTTCCCCGACGAGCGGGTCCAGCCCCTCATCCGCGGCGTCACCCGCATCCACGTCGTGGAGGAGGCCCGCCATGTGCGCTACGCCCGCGAGGAGCTGCGCCGCCAGATGGTGACGGCCCCCAGGTGGTCCCAGGAGTTCACGCGGGTCACCTCCGGGGAGTTCGCCCGGGTGTTCTCGGTGGCGTTCGTGAACCCGGACGTCTACACGAACGTGGGGCTGGACAAGCGGGAGGCTCTCGCGCAGGTACGGGCGAGCGGGCATCGCCGCGAGGTCATGCAGAACGGGTCGAAGCGGTTGACGGACTTCCTTGACGACATCGGGGTGTTGCGGGGGGTCGGGCGGCGGCTGTGGAAGTCGTCGGGGCTGCTGGCATAAGGGAGACGTCACTGCCGCTCGCCGTCGCCGTCGCCGTCACGGTCGGGCTTGAGGCGGTCGTCGATGCGCTTGTGCAGGTGGTGGGCGATGGCCTGAGTGCCGCGGCCGGCCGCTGCATCGCGCCTGACGTCGTCGAGGCTGGCGAAGATGGCGACGAGGCTGGGCCCGGAGAGGCCGGCCATGACGATGCCATGGGTCTCACTGACGGCGCCGGGGATGTGGAAGTGCCGATCCGCCCCGGCGTGTTCGACGAGGAACTCCCAAGCCGCCGACAAGAACGCGATCCGGCCACTCCCGCAGCGCGAAGTCGAACCCGGGTCAGGTCATGTCCATGCAGGGTGACTACTGTCCTCCTTGAACTCGTCACCCTCCGTGGCCCTGAAGGAGATCACCACCGCATGTCCCCCCACACCACCCGCCTCGTACGGCTGCCGCGTCTCAAGGTCGCTGCCGTCGGGGTCACGACCGCTCTTGCCCTGACCGCGTGCGGCGGCCAGGCCGGCTCGGACTCCGGCAAGACCACCGGCGCGGATGACAGCCCGCAGGGCGTGGTCAGCCAGGCCGCCGCCAAGAAGATCGCCGATCACTACGAGGAGGTCAACAACAAGGCCAACGCGGCGCAGGACGAGAAGCTCCTGGGGACGGTCGAGGCGGGTCAGGTCTACGCGATGGACAAGGCCACCTACACCCTCTTCGAGACCTGGCCGGAGAAGGAGCAGAAGGCCTACGCCAAGCCCTTCTCCTACCGGGACCGCGAGTACGTCATCCCCAAGAAGGACACGGCCACCTGGTTCGCCGTCCGGGCCAAGTCCAGCGCGAACAGCAAGAACAGCGTGCTGCTGGTCTTCGACAAGGTGGGCGGCACCTACAAGATGGTGCTGTCCCTGTGGGCCGACGGCGAAGAGCCCCCGAAGCTCGCCGTCGACCGTCACGGTCTCGCCGAGGCCGTCGACCCCGGCACCAAGGTCGGCAAGCTCGCCCCCTCCGACATCGGCGCCGCCTACGCGGACTTCCTCGAGACCGGCGGCAAGGACGAGGGCAAGGCCCTGGCCTCCACGACGCCGGTCGAGAACGCCAAGAAGACCTACCAGCGGAGCAGCACCGAGGGCGCGGCGGACGGCATGGCCACCGAGAAGTTCTTCGCCAAGTCCCCGGCCGACCCGAGCGTGTACGCCCTGCGGACTGCCGACGGCGGCGTCCTCGCCCTGTTCCCGGCCGCCCACAAGCAGGAATCCCTGCTCAAGGAGGCCTACCGCTCCAACGCGGCACTCGTCCCCAACGACGAGCAGTCCGCTCTCGGCGCCACCAGGGGCGTCCTCATCACCGACATGTTCGAGGGCCAGGGCCTGGCCGAACTGACCGACAAGACGGCTCGGATCACCGCCGTGGACTTCCAGCACGTCGACGCCCGCTAGAGGACGGCCCGATCCCCCACATAGCCGCACCCGCCGGCCTACGGAAGGGGACGTGTCGGGGGGTGTCCGCCCGCAGCGGTTGGCGCGTCAACGGACAGTCAGTCGGCGTCCGGCCCCACGCGCCGATCCGAGGACGGACACCCCCCGGCGCGGCCCCGACCCACCACCACCGCGCAGGCGCGACGCGCACCCCCACCGCACCCGCGCAGGCCGCCGCAGGCACCCCGGCCCAACCGCCGGAGGCACCCGCAGCTCCCCGCCCCCGGTTACGCTGCCGGTCATGACACCAGCCGCCCCCACCCCCGCCTACCGGCGCCTCAGCGTCGAGGAACGCCGCAGTCAGCTCCTGGCCTCCGCGCTGAACCTCTTCGCGCACCGCGCCCCGGAGGACGTGTCCCTGGACGACGTGGCGGAGGCGGCCGGGGTCTCGCGGCCCCTGGTCTACCGGTACTTCCCGGGCGGCAAGCAGCAGCTGTACGAGGCCGCCCTCCGCTCCGCCGCCGACGAGCTCCGGCACTGCTTCGACGAACCCCGCGACGGCGCCCTGCTCCCCCGCCTGTCCCGCGCCCTCGACCGCTACCTCACCTTCGTCGACGAGCACGACGCCGGCTTCAGCGCCCTCCTCCAGGGCGGCAGCGTCGTCGAGACCTCGCGTACCACCGCCATCGTCGACGGCGTACGCCGCGACGCCGCCGAGCACATCTTCCGGCACCTGGAGGTCACCGAGCCCGGCCCTCGGCTGCGGATGACCGTCCGGATGTGGATCACCGCCGTCGAGGCGTCGTCGCTCATCTGGCTCGACGAGGACAAGCAACCCCCCGCCGAGGAGCTGCGCGACTGGCTCGTCGAGCAGTTCCTGGCCATGCTGTCGGTGACCGCCCGCCGAGACCCGCAGACCGACGCCCTGGTCCAGGCCCTCGCCGAGGATGTCTGACACTGGTCCCGTGAAGAGCGAAGACACCCCCTTCGAGGGCGGCCCCATGGACGGCAGGGTCCTGCCCGTCCTGCTCGGCATCACCGGCCACCCGCCCAAGACGTACCGCATCCCCGTCCCGGACCCCGCCGGCGGCCCGCCCACCGTCCTGGTCTACCGCCGCGTGCCCCGCGCACAGGGCAGGGTCGGACTGACCCACCGCTGGAAGTACGAGTACGACCCCGAGGGCGCACCGGCCCGCCGGCCCAACTGGCCCTGGTCGAAGCCAGACGCCACGCCGCCCGGCAAGCGGGACGACGCCGACGGGTGACCCCGTTGCGCCGAACCGCGCACACCCACCGCGCGCACCTCGCGCACACGCCTGATCCTCACGAATGTCCGGCGGCCAAAGGGCCGCCCCCACATCGGAGGTGATGGCATGTCAGGAAGACTCGTGCGGCTGGTCTGCATCGCGGCGACGGCGGCAACAACCGTCTTCGCCCCCACCCCCGCCACGGCAGCCCCGGAGCCCGGCCCCGCCCAGGACCCCGCCTCCGCCCAGGACCTCGCGTCCGTCTCAAGCCTCCTGACGGACCTTCAGCAGCTGTACCGGAAGGCCGAGCAGGCCACCGAGGCCTACAACGCCACCGAGGAGAAGCTGAAGAAGCAGCGCGCCGAGACCGACCGCCTGGACCGCGCCCTCGCCCGCACCCGGCTCTCCCTGCACGACAGCCGGGGCGCTGCCGGCCGCCTGGCCCGGCAGCAGTACCAGAGCAGCACCGACATCTCCCCGTACGTACGCCTGCTCCTGGCCCGCGACCCGCAGCACGCGATCGACCAGGGCCGTGTGATCGGCCGGCTGGCGCGGGAGCGGGCCGAGACCGTCGGCCGGCTGACCGGCAGCGAGCGGAAGGCCCACGAGCTGGCCCGCAAGGCCCGCAAGGCCCTCGACCAGCAGCTCACCCTCACCGAGCGGCGGAAGAAGGAACGGGACGAGATCCGCGAGCGGCTCCACGACGTCGAGGAACTGCTCTCCTCCCTCAGCCGCGACCAGCTCACAGCCCTGGCCGCGTTCGAGAAGAACGGCATCGAGAAGGCTCAGAAGAAGTTCATGGCGTCCGGCGCACTCGGCAGCAGCGGCGCCGGCGGCAGCAGCGTCCGCAGACCGTCGGCCGAGGGCGGCCGGGCCGTCCGCTACGCCGTACGGCAGCTCGGCAAGCCCTACGAGTGGGGCGCGCAGGGCCCGAAGACGTACGACTGCTCGGGCCTGACCTCGCAGGCCTGGGCGGAGGCCGGCACGCCCATCCCCCGGACCAGCCAGGAGCAGTGGAAACGGCTGAAGCGGGTCCCGCTCACCGAGCTGCGGCCGGGAGATCTGGTCGTGTACTTCCCCGAGGCCACGCACGTGGCGCTGTACCTCGGCGACGGCATGGTCGTACAGGCGCCCCGGCCGGGCGCGAAGGTGAAGGTGTCACCGATCGCGGCCAACCCGGTCCTGGGCGCCGTCCGCCCGGACCCGGACGGGAAGCCCCTGCGGCGCTACGAGCCACCGGAGCTCCCCGAGGGGGCCACGGACGGGTCGGACGAGGGATACGAGGGACACGAAAGCTAGGCGACTACGCGGCGCCCGCGCCCGACACCTCGACCAGGTAGGCCTGCGCCTTGTCCGGGTCGTAGAAGAAGTTCTCGAAGTCGGCCGGGTCGTTGAAGCCGTTGGCGAACCGGTCGGCGACCGGCTGGAGCTCACCGGCGGCGCCGATCAGGTTCAGGATGTGCTCCGGCGGCGGCGCGAGCATCGCGTTGGTCCACTTGGTGACGTGCTGCGCGGTGGCCCAGTAGCGGTCGAAGGCGGCTCGCATCCACTCCTCGTCGAACGGCTTGTCGCCGCGCTCGACGATCGAGGAGAGGTAGGCGGCCGCGCACTTCGACGCGGAGTTGGAGCCCTGGCCGGTGATCGGGTCGTTCGCCACGACGACGTCCGCCACACCCAGCACGAGCCCGCCGCCGGGGAGGCGGCCGACGGGGTTGCGGACGGTGGGCGCGTAGCGGCCGGCCAGCGTGCCGCCCGCGTCGGTCAGTTCGACCTTGGTGGCCCGCGCGTACTCCCAGGGGACGTACCGCTCCATGAGTTCCAGGGTCAGGGAGAGGTGCTCCGCCGGGTCCTTGACGCCGTTGAAGACGTCGAGCGGGCCGCCGGGTATGCCCTCCCAGAACAGGATGTCGGCGCGGCCGGAGGTGGTCAGGCAGGGCATGACGAACAGTTCACCGACGCCCGGCACGAGGTTGCAGCGGACCCCTTCGGTGTCCGGGTGCTCCGGGCGCGGGCCCAGGCCGTGGACGTACGACACGGCCAGCGCGCGCTGCGGCTCGCTGTAGGGGGAGCGCTCCGGGTCGCGGGCGAACATCTGCACCAGCTCGCCCTTGCCGGCCGCGACGAGCACCAGGTCGTAGGTGCGGGAGAAGTAGTCGAGGTCGCCGACGGCCGCGCCGTGGATGACGAGCTGCCCGCCGCGCTGGGCGAACGTCTCCATCCAGCCGGCCATCTTCACGCGCTGGTCGACCGACTGCGCGTACCCGTCGAGGCTGCCCAGCCAGTCGATCGCACGTGCCGCGGGACCCTCGGCCCAGGAGCCGGGGGCGGCGACCGAGACGCCGAGTCCTTCGATCTTCGGGGCCTGGGACTCCCAGAAGTTCAGCTTGAGATCGCGCTCGTGCTGCAGTGCCGTGTGGAACATGCACTGCGTCGACATGACCCGGCCGGTGCGGATCTCGTCCGCCGTCCGGTTGGACATCAGGGTGACCTCGTACCCCTGCGTCTGGAGGCCGAGAGCGATCTGGAGCCCGGACTGACCGGCTCCGACGACGAGTATCTTCCGCATGCGGGGCTGTCCTCTACTCGGGGGTTTCGTCGAGCGCGTGGCCCACCAGGGCCAGGAGGGTCTCGATCACGGAGATCCGGCGACGCGCGTCCATGATCATGACAGGTATGCGTTTCGGGATGGTCAGGGCCTCCCGCACGTCCTCCGGCTCGAACAGCTCGCTGCCGTCGAAGTGGTTGACCGCGACCACGTACGGCAGTCCGGAGCTCTCGAAGTAGTCCAGTACCGGGAAGCAGTCCTTCAGACGGCGCGTGTCGGCCATGACGACGGCGCCGATCGCGCCGCGCACGATGTCGTCCCACATGAACCAGAAGCGCTGCTGGCCCGGCGTGCCGAACAGGTAGAGCACCAGGTCGTCGTCGAGCGTGATGCGCCCGAAGTCCATGGCCACGGTGGTGGTGGTCTTGCCCGGCGTGGCGGTGAGATCGTCGGTGGCCTCGCTCGCCTCGGTCATCAGCGCCTCGGTCTGCAGGGGCGTGATCTCCGAGGCGGAGCTGACCAGCGTGGTCTTGCCCACGCCGAAGCCGCCCGCCACCACGATCTTCGTGGCGATGGGGGCGCGGGTGCGGTCCGTCTCCCAGGCGTGCATGCTCTCGTCGGGCTGGGCGAACGGGGATGTACCGATGACGCCGCGAGCGGCGTCAGAGACGACGGAGTCCACTCAGCACCCTTTCCAGCAGAGCTCGGTCCGGGCGGCCCGTGCCATGGCCGGTTCCCGTCCCGTACACACGGATCTTTCCCTGGTCCGCGAGGTCGCTGAGGAGCACGCGGACCACGCCGAGCGGCATCTTCAGCAGCGCGGCGATCTCGGCCACCGTACGCATCCGGCGGCACAGTTCGACGATGGCCCGCAGCTCCGGCATCACGCGGGTGGACAGGGACCCGTTCGTCAGTTCCCTGCGCTCCTCCGGGGCGTCCAGCGCGGCCGTGCTCGCCACGATCGTCTCCACCAGCAGGACGTGGCCGAAGCGGGTACGGCCGCCGGTGAGCGAGTAGGGGCGGACCCGGGCGGGTTTTCGGTCGCCGCCGCGGACCGGGAGGTGCTGCTTCGGCGTACTGCTCATCGGGCACTCCCCGTCGTCTGGGAATCCTCCAGGGATTTTCGGAGTTCGCTGCGGAGTTCGGGCGTCAGGACGTGGCCGGCGCGGCCCACGAACAGCGCCATGTGGTACGCCACCACGCTCATGTCGCAGTCCGCGGAACCGTGGACGCCGAGCAGCGAACCGTCGCTGATGGACATCACGAACAGGCTGCCCTCGTCCATCGCGACCATCGTGTGCCGGACCCCGCCGAAGTCCATCAGCTTGGCGGCGCCGAGGGTGAGGCTGCCGATGCCGGAGACGATGGTGGCCAGGTCGGCGGCGGAGCCGCGTGGGCCGGTCCGCTCGGTCCCGTGGGCCTGGAGGGCCTCCCGGGCCTGCTGGTTGCGGTGGTCGTCGGAGGACAGCAGGAGCAGTCCGTCGGACGAGACGACCGCGACCGAGAGGATGCCGGGCACCTCCTCGACGAGGTTGGTCAGCAGCCAGTGCAGGTTGCGGGCCTCACTACTCAGTCCGATCAGTCCGAAGGTACTGGGAGCGGTCAACTGCTTGCCTCCTCGACTGTGCCCCCCGTGGCTTCTTCGGATTCAGCTGGTCCTGACGCGCCGGTGTCCGGCCGCTGGTGCGAGGCCGTCCGTTCGGCGATTTCCGCCTCCACCTCGCGGTAGCCGGCCTGGGCTCCCTGGCGGAAGCCGCCGAGGCGGCGGCGGAGGGCCTCGGCGTCCACGGAGCCGCTGCGCTGGCGTGGTGCGGCGGTCGGGGCGGTGATCTTGGGCGTGCGCTTGGGGAGGCCCTTGTCGGTGACGCGGTCCTCTTGGTCGTCGGGGGCGCGTTCGTGTTCCGCCTCGGCTTCTCCCCCACTCTCGGCTTCGCTCGAGCGGGAGGGGCCCTCACCGGCGGTGTCGTTCCCAGCCGCACCCCCCGTGCGGGTTTCATCGTCGGGTGCGGGTGGCCCCTGTGGGGCGGATTCGCCGTCGGCGGCTGCGGGCGCGTGCTCCGCCGGGGCGGGCTCGTCCTGCGGAATCGGGGCCAGCAGCTCCATCGTGGTCTCGGCGGGGGCTTCCGCCGGTGCCGGTTCCGGGTGCTCCGCGGCCTCCGTGCGCTCTGCGACCCCCGTGTGGTCCGCGGACTCCTGTGCCGCCTCCTCGCGCCGTACCGCCTTCTCCGCCAGCGCCACCAGCGGGTCGCCGTTGCTCGCGCGGCCGTGCAGGACGTTGGAGTTGGCCTCGGCGTCGGCACCGGGGAACGCGACGGTGTGGGTGGTGCCGGAGAGGGGGCCGGAGGCCGGGACGGCCGCGGCCGGGGCCGCCGCCAGCAGCGTGCGGGGCAGGACGACGACCGCCGCGACACCGCCCTGCTTCTGCTCGCGCAACTGCACGCGCACACCGTGCCGGTGGGCGAGGCGGGCCACGACGTACAGGCCGAGGCCGAGACCCTCCTCGCCCTCCTGGTCGTACGGCGCCTCCGGGTCGAAGTCGGCGAGGCGGGCGTTCAGACGCTCCAGCCGGTCCTCGGTCATGCCGATGCCCTCGTCCTGCACCGAGAGCATGACCTCGCCGTTCTCCAGCAGCCAGCCGGAGATCTCGACCGGCAGGTCGGGCGGCGAGAACGAGGTGGCGTTCTCCAGGAGTTCGGCCATCAGGTGGGACAGGTCGTCCGCGGCGAACCCGGCGATGTGCGCGTGCGGCGGCAGCGCGGCGATCCGGACCCGCTCGTACCGCTCGATCTCGCTCACCGCGGCGCGCACGACGTCCAACAGCGGCACGGGCCCGGCGGCGTGCTGGACGTGCTCGGTGCCGGCGAGGACGAGGAGGTTCTCGCTGTGCCGGCGCATGACCGTCGCGAAGTGGTCGAGCTTGAACAGCGTGGCGAGGCGGTCCGGGTCCTGCTCGCGCTCCTCCAGGTTCTCGATGACGGCCAGTTGCCGCTCGACCAGGCCGAGGGTGCGCAGCGCGAGGTTGACGAACGTACCGCCGATGGCCGTGCGCAGCCGCTCCAGCCGGGCGGCGGACTCGGCGAGTTCGCCGCGCAGTTCCTCGCGCGCGTCGGCCATCTTCTGGCGCTGGCCGACCAGGTGCTTGCGGTCGGACTCCAGCGTGGCGATCCGCTCGGTGAGCGTGAGGGCGTGCGCGTGCAGGGCGTTGACGGAGCGGACGACCTGGGCGAACTCGTCGTTGCGGCCGGTGAACTTGACGGGTTCCTCGGCCGTCGGAACCTCCGCCTCGGCCAGGCGCTTGGAGCCCAGGCGCAGGACGGCGAGGGGGCGCGTGAGGCTGCGGGCCATGCCCGTGGCGACGCCGACGGCGAGCAGCATCAGGGCGCCGAGGACGGCGATGCGGATCTCCAGCGCGGTGACGTCGTCGTCGCGCAGCGCCTCCAGGTCCTTGGTGCGGCGGTCGTAGAGGGCGGACTCCACGCCGCGCATCAGGTCGACGCGGGCGGACAGGGCCGCGTCCAGCTTCCTGGCGTTGGTGGAGAGTTCGCCGCTGGAGAGGGCCGGCTGGTCGGTGAGCGTGGCGAGGTACTTCTCGGCGGAGTTGACCTCGGTGCCGGTGACCGTGTTGTCGAAGGAGGTACGGGCCGGCTTGGGCGCGGTGTCGCGGAAGTCGGCCAGGGCCGCGTCGGAGCGCAGCCGGGCCTGCTGGGCGGCGGCGCTCAGGGCGTCGCGCTGCCGGGTGTCGGCGTCCGAGGATGTCTCGGTCGGCAGGCCGGTGACGGGGTCGATGACCGTCTCGGTGCCGCGCGGCACGCTGAGGGCGGCCAGCAGCAGCCCCCGGGCCGCTGCGGCCTGCTGGACGGCGGAGTCCAGCTCGGCCAGGGCCTGGCCGCCGGAGCCCGCGCGGGGCGGCGTCCGCTGCGCCAGCTGCTCGGCGAGCCGGTGGAGTTCGGTGATCGCGGTGGAGTACGCCTGGTGCGCTTGGAGAGCGCTGCTCTTGCCGGTGAGCGCCGCCCGGCGTACGGCCGCGATGGCGTCGAGGTCGGAGCGGAGCGAGGCGGGCGTGTCGGTGTCGGCGCGCAGCTCCTCGACCTGCCGGTCCACGCGGGCGCTGCGCTGCTCGGAGGGCGCCTTGGACTTGGGGCGGCCGGCCGCGATGTAGGAGGTGACGTCGTCACGCTCGTCGGCGAGGGAGTGCGCGAGGGCGAGCGCGTCCTGCGTCTGCTCGGCGAGCGTCACCAGCTCTTGCGAGTCGTGGAGTTGCCCTGAGGCGGCGAGGACGGACGGGGTGCCCGCACCGGCGATGGCCGCGGCGACCACGGCCACGGCCACGATGAGCCGGTTGCGTACATGGGTGGGGCGGCCCTTGCCGGTGGGGGGCGTCGGCTCAGCGCCCTGAACGGGGGCCGTCTGCTTGCCTGTGCGACGAGGCCGCGACTTCTGCACCGGTGCTCGCATTCCTGACTCGTGAACTCATGGGCCCGGATGACGCTCCGTCAACTGGTGCGTACTCCAGATACACTTCCCGACCCTCCCAGCGCCGGTGGGCAGCGCACGCGCATCACCTGACCCGCCACCCGAAGGAGTGAACCCCGGAGGAGAGTTGGGGGCAAGTTCCGCTGGCCCTTGCAGCGGCCTTGCGCGGCAAGCCGAATTGGACGCCGTGGGCGGGCGGTGGCAATATTCGCCACCAAGTTTTCCCGGAACAAAGCATTCCACCCCAAACAGGGCGTCTGACCTGCAAGGCTGCACCGGTCCCGCAACCATTGCCAGCTTTTTGCGGACCTCATGAAGGGCTCGTGCAGACTGGCTGGATGCGTACTGAACTCGCCTCGGAACCGGGAGACGCCGCCTGCCCCAACGAGGACTTCGTCAGCGTCGGACTACCGGCCTCCGGACAGGGTGGTTCGGTCGTCGTCCTGGACGGGGTCACGCCGCCTAAGGGTGGGACGGGTTGTCTGCATTCCGTCCCCTGGTTCACCGCGCGCCTCGGCGGAGCCCTGACCGAACTGACCGTTTCACTCCCGGATGTTCCTCTGGTCGACGCCTTGTCCCGTGCCATCGCGCGTACCGCCGAGGCACACGCCTCAACCTGTGACCTTTCTCACCCCCGCACACCTCAGGCCACGGTGGTCGTGGCCCGCTGGTCCCCGGCGGCGGTGGAGTACCTGGTCCTGTCGGACTCGGCTCTCCTCGTGGAGTCCCCGGACGGCGTGGTAACGCCCTTCCTGGACGACCGGCTGGCCCTTCTCCCCCGCTCGGCCCTGGCCACGGTCGCGCTGGTGGACTCCACGCTCCGCAACAAGGAGGGCGGCTTCTTCACGGCGGCGGCCGACCCATCGGTGTCCCGCCGGGCGGTGACCGGAACCCTGCCCCGCCAGGACGTACGCGCCCTGGCCGCACTGACGGACGGGGCGACGCGCTGGGTGGAGAGGTTCGAGGAGGGCGACTGGACGGACTGCTTCCACCTCATGCGCAAGGAGGGACCCCAGGCACTGGTGGACATGGTACGGACGCTGGAGCGAGCGGATTCGGCCGGTTCCTTCCCGGGCCGGGGCAAGACGCACGACGACGCGACGGTCGTGTACGTCGAGTTCTGAACACCCGGAACCGGCTGTTACTTCTCCATGCCCCGGTTGAGCTGGTGCAGCAGCCGGGCCAGTTCCGTGACCTCGTGGGTGTCCCAGTCGGCCAGGCGGCCGGCGTAGCGGGCGCGGCGGGCCTCGCGCACCCGGCGGACCCGGTCGTGGCCCTCCTGGGTGAGGGCGACGAGCCAGGCGCGTCCGTCGGCGGGGTCGGGCTCGCGGGCGACCAGGCCGAGTTCCTCCAGGGCGCGCAGCTGGCGGGACATGGTGGCCTTGCCGACGCCGATGTAGGCGGCGAGTTCCGTGGCCCGCTGCTTGCCGCACTCGTCCAGCCGTACGAGCAGGCCGTACGCGGATGACTCCAGGTCGGGGTGGACCTCCCGGGCCATCTCGCCCTGGCTGGCCCGGGCCCGCCGCAGCAGCACGGTCAGCTCCCGCTCCAGCGCCAGAAAGGCAGGCTGATCCACGCCGGTTCCGGCCAGAGAGGCGTCCCGGTGTCCATCGTCGTTGCCGTCCTGGTGCACGTGAGCCCTGCCTCGGTTGTCGCCCGCTACCTGCATTTTCCGCCATCCCCGGCCATCGCCGCAGTTCGGCAAGTATTCCGCAGGTCACGGGGTGCGCGTCCACGGGGCCGCCACACGGTGAAGGCCCGGGCCTCCCTCACGGGACCCGGGCCTTCCCTCATCCGATGGCCTCCGTCACGCGGCCACCGCAACCTCCGGCGCCGCGTCCGCGGTGGCGGGCGCGAGCGCCAGCTGAAGGACCTGGCGGACGTCGGTGACGGCGTGGACGTCGAGCTTGTCCAGCACCTCGGCCGGGACGTCGTCCAGGTCGGGCTCGTTGCGCTTGGGGATGATCACCGTGGTGACGCCCGCCCGGTGCGCCGCGAGCAGCTTCTGCTTCACGCCGCCGATCGGCAGGACCCGCCCGGTCAGCGAGACCTCGCCGGTCATCGCCACGTCCGTGCGGACCAGACGGCCGGACAGGAGCGAGGCGAGGGCCGTGGTCATCGTGACGCCGGCGCTGGGGCCGTCCTTGGGGACCGCGCCCGCCGGGAAGTGGATGTGCACACCCCGGTCCTTCAGATCGCCCACCGGCAGTTCCAGCTCGGCACCGCGGGAGCGCAGGAAGCTCAGCGCGATCTGCGCGGACTCCTTCATCACGTCCCCGAGCTGACCGGTCAGGGTCAGCCCGGCCGCGCCCGTCTCCGGGTCGGCCAGCGACGCCTCGACATACAGCACGTCACCGCCGGCGCCCGTCACCGCGAGGCCCGTCGCCACGCCCGGCACGGACGTCCGGCGCTCGGCCGGGTCCTGGGCGGACTCGGGCACGTGGTGTGGCCGTCCGATCAGAGCGCGCAGGTCCTCGTCCCGGACGGTGAACGGCAGCTCCCGCTCACCCAGTTCGTGCTGGGCCGCGACCTTGCGCAGCAGCCGTGCGATCGACCGCTCCAGGTTGCGGACGCCCGCCTCGCGCGTGTACTCACCGGCGAGCTTGCGCAGCGCGCCCTCGTCGACGTCGACCTCGTCCTTGTCGAGCCCTGCCCGCTCCAGCTGGCGCGGCAGCAGGTGGTCACGGGCGATGACGACCTTCTCGTCCTCGGTGTAGCCGTCCAGGCGGACGATCTCCATCCGGTCGGCCAGCGCCTCCGGGATCGCCTCCAGGACGTTGGCGGTCGCGAGGAAGACCACGTCCGACAGGTCCAGCTCGACCTCCAGGTAGTGGTCCCGGAAGGTGTGGTTCTGCGCCGGGTCGAGCACTTCGAGCAGGGCAGCGGCCGGGTCGCCCCGGAAGTCCGAGCCCACCTTGTCGATCTCGTCGAGCAGCACGACCGGGTTCATGGACCCGGCCTCCTTGATGGCCCGGACGACGCGGCCGGGCAGCGCGCCGACGTAGGTACGCCGGTGACCGCGGATCTCGGCCTCGTCGCGCACGCCGCCGAGGGCGACGCGCACGAACTTGCGGCCCATCGCGTGGGCGACGGACTCACCGAGCGAGGTCTTGCCGACACCGGGCGGTCCGACGAGCGCGAGCACGGCACCGCCCCCCCGTCGCCCGCCACCACCCTCAGCCGAGGCGCTTCGCGCCGCCCCTTGGTCGGGCCGCCCGCCGACCACGCCCAGCCCCCGGTCGGTACGCCGCTTGCGCACCGCGAGGTACTCGGTGATCCGCTCCTTCACGTCCTGCAGTCCGGAGTGCTCGGCGTCGAGGACGGCCTGGGCGCCCTGGATGTCGTACGCGTCCTCGGTGCGCTCGTTCCACGGTATCTCCAGGACCGTGTCGAGCCAGGTGCGGATCCACGAGCCCTCGGGTGACTGGTCGGAGGACCGCTCCAGCTTGTCGACCTCCTTGAGCGCGGCCTCGCGGACCTTCTCGGGCAGGTCGGCGGCCTCCACCCGGGCGCGGTAGTCGTCGGACTCCTCGCCCTCCTGCTCGCCGTTCAGCTCGCGCAACTCCTTGCGGACCGCTTCCAGCTGACGCCGCAGCAGGAACTCGCGCTGCTGCTTGTCGACGCCCTCCTGGACGTCCTTGGCGATGGACTCGGCCACGTCCTGTTCGGCGAGGTGGTCGCGCAGCTGCTGGGTGGCGAGCTTGAGCCGGGCCACCGGGTCGGCGGTCTCCAGCAGCTCCACCTTCTGATCGGTCGTCAGGAAGGGCGAGTAGCCGGAGTTGTCGGCGAGCGCCGGGACGTCGTCGATGGCCTGGACGCGGTCGACGACCTGCCAGGCACCGCGCTTGCGCAGCCAGGCGGTGGCGAGGGCCTTGTACTCCTTGACCAGGTCGGCGACCTGCCCGGGCAGCGGCTCGGGCACGGTCTCGTCGACGCGGGTGCCCTCGACCCAGAGGGCCGCGCCGGGACCCGTGGTCCCCGCACCGATCCTCACCCGCCCCCGGCCGCGGATCAGCGCGCCGGGGTCGCCGTCGGCCAGCCGGCCGACCTGCTCGACGGTGCCGAGCACACCGGTGTTCGCGTACGTCCCGTCGATGCGCGGCACCAGGAGTACCCGGGGCTTTCCGGGCGTTGACCGGGCAGCGGCCTGGGCGGCCTCCACCGCGGCACGCACCTCGGAATCGCTCAGGTCCAGCGGGACCACCATCCCGGGCAGCACGACCTCACCGTCGAGCGGCAGCACGGGCAGGGTGAGCGGTGTGGACGTCGAAGCCATGATCTCCCCTTCGGCAGTCAAGTTGAGCTATGCCGACTCAATGCGCGAGAGCCAGCGGATGTTCCCCACCGGTCGTTCGCTGTGAGCGATCGGCCGTGACGCCATGGGCGATCCGGGCCGTAGAGTGGGCGATGTAACAGATCAAAGCGGCAAGTGCCTATTACCAGGGGGCGGCGTGGACAGCACCGTGCAGGCGTGGGTGGACGGGTGGATCGTGTCGCGCGGGGCGGCTCCGCCCGTGACCGAGCCGTGGGGCTGCACGATCGACGTGGGGACGAACGGGCACGTCACACGGCATGTGTTCGGCGCGACCGGCGACGACCTCGACGAGACGGCCGTCCGCAAGGTGGCCGGCGCGGTGACCGGGGCCGGGGTGTGGCTGAAGGCGTTCCGGGACCCGTCGGTGGTCGCCGGCTGGCTGGACGACACCTGGTGGATCGACCCCGAGCCCGGCTGTCTGATGACGGTCCCGCTGAAGCCGGCCCCGGCGAACGCCCCGGACGTGCCCGACGGCTACCGGCTGCGCAGCTGGTCGCGCGGCGGAGTGACGCGCGTACTGATCGCCGCGCCGGACGATTCCCTGGCGGCGCGCGGCCAGATCGCCCCGACCGGCGCCACCGCCGTCGCCGACCAGATCGAGACGGCCCCGGAGCATCGCCGCAAGGGACTCGGCAGCCTCGTCATGCGGACGTTGCAGAACGCCGCCGTGCGGCAGGGGGCGCGGACCGGTGTCCTTGCCGGTACGCCCGCGGGGCGAGGGCTCTACGAGGCGCTGGGCTGGGAGGTAGTGGCCCTGCTCACCAGTGCGAAGCACTGCCCGCGGACCTGAACGGCCTCCCCTGCGGCTCCGAGCCGGCACGCCTCTTCCGCCACCGCCGGACCACCGGCCAGGTCGCGACGCCGATGGACAGGGCGATCAGATGCCCCCAGTTCGTCATCGGGTCGGTGAGGGCGAGCAGGTCCTGCAGCAGCATCCCGCCGAAGCCGGCCAGCAGCGGCACGCGCAGCCAGGGCCGCAGCAGACCGGCCAGGGCGCCGGTGCCGGCGGCGACGCCGAAGCTGACGCCGTAGTCGAGTCGGTGCAGCGAGCTCTCCGGGAGCTGCCCCGCCAGCACCGCGAGCCCGACCGGGACCTCGGTCGCCAGGGTGGCGAGGACGTGCCCGAGCAGGAAGACACCGGCCGTGCGCAGGCCGCCGATCCGCCGTTCCAGCGCGGTCAGCACGAGCACGAACCCGATCGCGAACGGCGAGGTCACCCCGCCCGCGAGCCACAGCGCACTGCCGACCAGCACCAGCTCCGGCGCCCGCACCAGGTGCGCCACATCCGTACTGGAGCCCTGGAGAAGGGCGTGCACCATGGCGGGGTCCGCGTGGGCGGAGATCAGCGAGGTGACACAGAGGACGACCGCGTACCCGAAGGTGAACGGCGTACCCGTGGGAGTGGGGAACAGCCGCCAGGGCCGCAGCACCCCGAGTCGAGGCCCAGGCTTTCCCACCGCCGTGGGCTCCGGTACGCCCGGGGCCACGGTCCCGTACGGCTCCCGGCCGCCGGCCCGCTGCCTCGGCACCCCGTCCAGCAGCCCCGGCATATCGGAAACGGGCGCGCCCGTCGGCGTCGGCGTGGCCGTCTCGTCGGCCGGCGCGGTGCGTTCCACGGCGGGCGCTCCTTCCGTCATGCCCCAGACTTCGCGCACCTCCGCTCCCTGTCTGTGACGGGCGCCACGCGAGAGCCGATTCACAGCAACCTGAAAGCAGCCCACCGCGTCCCCCGTCGGCCGCTCCCTAATTCTTGGCGCCGGACACCTCCCACCTGCCAGGATTCTCGGATGCCTATCTCGAACGACATCCCCCGCGTGCTGGAGCGTCGCGAGGGCCCGCACGGCGAGGTCGTGCTGCGACGGCACGGCGACCGGCTGGAGATCATCGCGAACGGCTGCTTCCTGATGGACACCTCCGACGGCCGCTCGGAGCGGCGGCTGATCGACGCCGCCCTGGACGCCCTGGCCGGCCGGGACCGTCCGGACGTGCTGATCGGCGGACTCGGCGTCGGCTTCTCCCTCGCCCACGCGGCGGCGGACCCGCGCTGGGCAGGGATCACGGTCGTGGAACGCGAGCACGCGATCGTCCAATGGCATCTCGACGGCCCGCTCTCCGCGTTCTCCGCCGAGGCCCTCGCCGACCCCCGCACGCACATCGTCGAAGCCGATCTCGTGGCGTACGTCAATGAGACATCCGCCACGTACGACGCCCTGTGCCTCGACATCGACAACGGACCCGGCTGGACCGTCACGGAGGGCAACGGAAATCTCTACTCGGAGGCCGGACTGGCAAGCTGCGTACGGGTGTTGAGACCCGGTGGGGTTCTCGCCGTCTGGTCCGCCCAGCCCTCTCCGGAATTCGAAGAAACCTTGTGGAATGCCGGGTTCCAACAGGTGCGTACCGAAGAGATCACGGTTGCCCGGGGCGTTCCGGACGTCGTACACCTCGGCATCCGCCCTGGATAGCAAAGGTGTACTGACTCCCCGTACGCTGCTCCTCTGACGCCGATCATTCAAGCGTCAATCGCAACCATGCGCAGACCGAGGGATCACCCCACTGATTCCGGAAAGCACACCCCAGGGGCGGGCGATGGAGCAGACACACACCTCCCACAACGGTTCGGCGACGGCTACTCCGGGCGCACAGCGCCGGGTCCTGGTGGTCGAGGACGACGCGACGATCGTGGACGCCATCGCGACCCGCCTGCGAGCCGAGGGATTCCTCGTGCAAACAGCGGGCGACGGCCCGGCCGCCGTCGACACGGCCGAGGCCTGGCAGCCCGACCTGCTGATCCTCGACATCATGCTGCCCGGCTTCGACGGTCTGGAGGTCTGCCGGCGGGTGCAGGCCGCCCGGCCGGTGCCGGTGCTGATGCTCACCGCGCGCGACGACGAGACCGACATGCTGGTCGGGCTCGGCGTCGGCGCCGACGACTACATGACGAAGCCGTTCTCGATGCGGGAGTTGGCGGCGCGCGTCCACGTGCTGCTGCGCCGCGTGGAGCGGGCCGCGCTGGCCGCCGCGACGCCGCGCAGCGGCATCCTGCGCCTCGGCGAGCTGGAGATCGACCACGCGCAGCGCCGGGTCCGGGTGCGCAGTGAGGACGTTCACCTCACGCCGACCGAGTTCGACCTGCTGGTGTGCCTGGCGAACACCCCGCGCGCGGTGCTCTCGCGCGAACAGCTGCTCGCCGAGGTCTGGGACTGGGCGGACGCCTCCGGCACCCGGACCGTCGACAGCCACATCAAGGCGCTGCGCCGGAAGATCGGCGCCGAGCGGATCCGTACGGTGCACGGCGTGGGCTACGCCCTGGAGACCCCGACGCCATGAGCGGCGGGCCGGGAGCACGGAGAGGCCCCGGGGATCCGGAACCCTGGGGCGGGGTGAGCCCGTTCTCGATCAAGACGAAGCTCGGCGCGCTGGTCGTCATCTCGGTGCTGATCACCACGGGCCTGTCGGTGATCGCGGTGCACACGAAGACGGAGCTGCGCTTCATCACGGTCTTCTCGATGATCGCCACGCTTCTCATCACGCAGTTCGTGGCCCATTCCCTCACCGCGCCGCTGGACGAGATGACCGCGGTGGCCCGTTCCATCTCGCAGGGCGACTACACCCGCCGGGTGCGGGAGAACCGCCGTGACGAGCTGGGCGACCTGGCCGTGACGATCAACGCCATGGCCGACGAGCTGGAGGCCCAGGACCGCCAGCGCAAGGAGCTGGTGGCGAACGTCTCGCACGAGCTGCGCACCCCCATCGCGGGACTGCGCGCGGTGCTGGAGAACATCGTCGACGGCGTCACACAGGCCGACCCGGAGACGATGCGCACGGCCCTGAAGCAGACCGAGCGGCTCGGCCGGCTGGTGGAGACGCTGCTGGACCTGTCCCGCCTGGACAACGGCGTCGTACCGCTGAAGCAGCGGCGGTTCGAGGTGTGGCCGTATCTGTCCGGCGTGCTGAAGGAGGCCAACATGGTCGCCTCCGTGCGCGCGGGCATCGCCACCGGCTCGGGCAGTCACACCCGTACGGACGTCCATCTGCACCTCGACGTCCACCCGCCGGAGTTGACCGCGCACGCCGACCCGGAGCGCATCCACCAGGTCGTCGCCAACCTCATCGACAACGCGGTCAAGCACAGCCCGCCGCACGGCCGGGTGACGGTCAAGGCGCGCCGCGGCTCGCTGCCGGAGTCGCTGGAGCTGGAGGTGCTGGACGAGGGCCCCGGCATTCCGAAGTCCGAGTGGCACCGCGTCTTCGAGCGGTTCAACCGCGGCAGCGCCAAGCGGCCGCAGGGACCGGGCAGCGACGGCGGTACGGGACTCGGCCTGGCGATCGCCCGCTGGGCGGTGGATCTGCACGGCGGGCGGATCGGAGTGGCTGAATCCGAGCGGGGTTGCCGGATTCTTGTCACTCTTCCGGGACTTCCATCTGTGCCAAGTTGACGTAAAGTTCGAAGCGGAGCCACAAGATCCATGGGCGTCCGCGCTGACGGACACGTGTGATCAGGCACAGGCCCGCGCCGTCGGCGCGTGAGGCCCTGCCGAGCCCTTCCCTCTTTAAGCGGAACCACGCTTGTTTCCCGCCATTTCAAGCCCCGAAACACGCTCCAAGATGTGACTTGCACGACGTTGCACGGGCCCGACCTGACCTACCCGGTCCGGGAGGCGTAGCCTTGATTCCCGCTGTCCATCATCTTGTGAAGCGGAAGAGGGCGGTTGCCGCCGTGTCGCCACAGTCCCCCAGTAACTCGAGCATCTCGACCGACACCGACCAAGCGGGTAAGAACCCCGCCGCGTCGTTCGGTGCCAACGAGTGGCTCGTCGACGAGATCTATCAGCAGTACCTCCAGGACCCGAATTCGGTAGACCGAGCCTGGTGGGACTTCTTCGCCGACTACAAGCCGGGGGCGGCTGCCGCCTCGGCTCCGGCGGGTACCGCGGCCGCGGGGGCCGCGGGGACCACCACCGCTCAGCCGGCGGCCCAGGCCGCCCCCGCCCCGGCGGCCCCGAAGCCCGCGGCCGCCGCGCCGGCGCCCGCTCAGGCGAAGCCCGCCGCGCAGGCCCCGGCCCAGCCCGCCGCTCCGGCGAAGGCCGCCCCGGCTCCCGCCAAGCCGGCCGCCGCCGCGAAGCCGAAGGCCGAACCGGCCGCCGAGGCCCCCTCGGGCCCCGAGCAGGTCGTGCTGCGCGGCCCCGCCGCCGCGGTCGCGAAGAACATGGACGCCTCCCTGGAGCTGCCCACGGCCACGTCCGTGCGCGCGGTCCCGGTGAAGCTGCTGTTCGACAACCGCATCGTCATCAACAACCACCTCAAGCGGGCGCGTGGCGGGAAGATCTCCTTCACGCACCTCATCGGCTACGCGATGGTCCAGGCCATCAAGGCGATGCCGGCGATGAACTACTCGTTCGCCAAGGTGGACGGCAAGCCCACCCTGGTCAAGCCGGAGCACGTCAACCTCGGTCTCGCCATCGACCTGGTCAAGCCGAACGGCGACCGCCAGCTGGTCGTCGCGGCGATCAAGAAGGCCGAGACGCTGAACTTCTTCGAGTTCTGGCAGGCCTACGAGGACATCGTCCGCCGCGCCCGCGACGGCAAGCTGACGATGGACGACTTCTCCGGGGTCACGGTCTCCCTGACCAACCCCGGCGGCCTCGGCACGGTCCACTCGGTGCCGCGTCTGATGCCCGGCCAGTCCGTGATCATGGGCGTCGGCTCCATGGACTACCCGGCGGAGTTCCAGGGCACCTCCCAGGACACCCTGAACAAGCTCGGCATCTCGAAGGTCATGACGCTCACGTCGACCTACGACCACCGGGTGATCCAGGGCGCCGCCTCCGGCGAGTTCCTGCGCCAGGTCGCGAACCTCCTGCTCGGCGAGAACAACTTCTACGACGAGATCTTCGAGGCGCTGCGCATCCCCTACGAGCCGGTCCGCTGGCTCAAGGACATCGACGCCAGCCACGACGACGACGTCACGAAGGCCGCCCGCGTCTTCGAGCTGATCCACTCCTACCGGGTCCGCGGTCACGTCATGGCCGACACCGACCCGCTGGAGTACCAGCAGCGCAAGCACCCCGACCTGGACATCACCGAGCACGGGCTCACCCTGTGGGACCTGGAGCGCGAGTTCGCCGTCGGCGGATTCGCCGGCAAGTCCCTGATGAAGCTGCGCGACATCCTCGGCGTGCTGCGCGACTCGTACTGCCGCACCACCGGCGTCGAGTTCATGCACATCCAGGACCCGAAGCAGCGCAAGTGGATCCAGGACCGCATCGAGCGCTCGCACACCAAGCCGGAGCGCGAGGAGCAGCTGCGCATCCTGCGCCGGCTGAACGCCGCCGAGGCCTTCGAGACCTTCCTGCAGACGAAGTACGTCGGCCAGAAGCGCTTCTCCCTGGAGGGCGGCGAGTCCGTCATCCCGCTGCTGGACGCCGTGCTGGACTCGGCCGCCGAGTCCCGCCTGGACGAGGTCGTCGTCGGCATGGCCCACCGCGGCCGGCTGAACGTCCTCGCCAACATCGTCGGCAAGTCGTACGCGCAGATCTTCCGCGAGTTCGAGGGCAACCTCGACCCGAAGTCGATGCACGGCTCCGGTGACGTGAAGTACCACCTGGGCGCCGAGGGCACCTTCACCGGTCTCGACGGCGAGCAGATCAAGGTCTCCCTGGTCGCGAACCCCTCGCACCTGGAGGCGGTGGACCCGGTCCTGGAGGGCGTCTCGCGCGCCAAGCAGGACATCATCAACAAGGGCGGCACGGACTTCACCGTCCTGCCGGTGGCGATCCACGGCGACGCGGCCTTCGCGGGCCAGGGCGTGGTGGCCGAGACCCTGAACATGTCGCAGCTGCGCGGCTACCGCACCGGCGGCACGGTCCACATCGTCATCAACAACCAGGTCGGCTTCACCGCGGCTCCCGAGTCCTCGCGTTCCTCCATGTACGCGACGGACGTGGCCCGCATGATCGAGGCCCCGATCTTCCACGTGAACGGCGACGACCCGGAGGCCGTGGTCCGCGTGGCCCGGCTCGCCTTCGAGTTCCGCCAGGCGTTCAACAAGGACGTGGTGATCGACCTCATCTGCTACCGCCGCCGCGGTCACAACGAGTCGGACAACCCGGCCTTCACCCAGCCGCTGATGTACGACCTGATCGACAAGAAGCGCTCGGTGCGCAAGCTCTACACCGAGTCCCTCATCGGTCGCGGCGACATCACCCTGGAAGAGGCCGAGCAGGCGCTGCAGGACTACCAGGGCCAGCTGGAGAAGGTCTTCACGGAGGTCCGTGAGGCCACGTCCCAGCCCGGTACGGTCGAGTCCTCGGACCCGCAGGCCGAGTTCCCGGTCGCCGTGAACACCGCGGTGACCACGGAGATCGTCAAGCGGATCGCCGAGTCCCAGGTCAACATCCCCGACAACATCACCGTCCACCCGCGTCTGCTGCCGCAACTGCAGCGCCGGGCGTCGATGGTCGAGGACGGCACGATCGACTGGGGCATGGGCGAGACCCTCGCGGTCGGCTCCCTCCTGCTGGAGGGCGTCCCGGTCCGCCTGGCCGGCCAGGACTCGCAGCGCGGTACGTTCGGCCAGCGCCACGCGGTCATCATCGACCGCAGCACGGGCGACGAGTACACGCCGCTCCAGTACCTCTCCGAGGACCAGGCGCGGCTCAACGTCTACAACTCCCTCCTCTCCGAGTACGCGGCGATGGGCTTCGAGTACGGCTACTCGCTGGCCCGCCCCGAGGCGCTCGTGATGTGGGAGGCGCAGTTCGGCGACTTCGTCAACGGCGCGCAGACGGTCGTGGACGAGTTCATCTCCTCGGCCGAGCAGAAGTGGGCCCAGACCTCCGGTGTGGTCCTGCTGCTGCCGCACGGCTACGAGGGCCAGGGCCCGGACCACTCCTCGGCCCGCCCGGAGCGCTTCCTCCAGATGTGCGCCCAGAACAACATGACGGTCGCCATGCCGACGTCGCCGTCGAACTACTTCCACCTCCTGCGGTGGCAGGTGCACAACCCGCACCACAAGCCGCTGGTGGTCTTCACGCCGAAGTCGATGCTGCGTCTGAAGGCGGCGGCCTCGAAGGCGGAGGAGTTCACGACCGGCCAGTTCCAGCCGGTCATCGGCGACGCGTCGGTGGACGCGGCCGCGGTCAAGAAGGTCGTCTTCTGCGCCGGCAAGGTCTACTACGACCTGGAGGCCGAGCGTCACAAGCGCGGCGTCACGGACACGGCGATCATCCGCATCGAGCGCCTGTACCCGCTGCCGGGTGTCGAGCTCCAGGCGGAGATCAAGAAGTACCCGAACGCCGAGAAGTACCTGTGGGCCCAGGAGGAGCCGGCGAACCAGGGTGCCTGGCCGTTCATCGCGCTCAACCTGATCGACCACCTGGACCTGGCGGTCGGCGCGGACGTCCCGCACGGCGAGCGCCTGCGCCGCATCTCGCGCCCGCACGGCTCGTCCCCGGCGGTGGGTTCCGCGAAGCGGCACCAGGCCGAGCAGGAGCAGTTGGTGCGTGAGGTGTTCGACGCGTGAGCCTGTGAGCACCGGCTCGTAGCAGGGCCCGCCCCCCGGGAACATGCGTCCCGGGGGGCGGGCCTTTCGCCGTCCGGAGTGTCAGATCGGCTGCGGTTCGAAATCCCAGTAGGGGCGGTGACGTTCGAGGATGTACTGCGTGTGCGGGTGATCCGGGCCGAGGAGGACGGTGAGCCGGGCGGCGACATCGTGGTGCAGCTTCTCCGCCTCGGCGCGGTGGCCCAGTTCGGCCAGGTCGAGAGCGAGACCGGCGCGCAGGCTGATCGTGAGGATGTGATCGTCGCCCAGCGCCCGCGCAGCGCGTTCGGCGGCGTCCCGGCCGAGAGCAGCCGCGGCGTCCGTCTCCCCGTTGGCGGCGAGGGCGGCCACCCCGTTCTTGGCGCAGCCGATGGCCCATGGATGGTCCCGTCCGACGGCCTGCTCCATCTCCCGGACAGTGGTGAGGGACAGCTCCAGAGCGGCGCGCCGGTCTCCCATGTCCCGCATGACGGTGGCGACGTTGTCCCGGGCTCCGACGCAGTAGGGGTGCTGTTCGCCCAGCAGGGCCGCGTACTGCTCGGCGGTGAGCTCGGCGAGCTCCCTGGCCTCGGCTGCGCGCTCCATGTGCCGCAGCAGCATCGCGTAGTCGCAGGAGACCATGAGCGTTTCGGGGTGCGAAGCGCCGCGTCGGCGCAGCAGCTTCTCCCGGACCCCCCGCATCATGGCGTACGCGAACTGGAGGTCACCGTCCCGGCGGGCGCACAGCGCGAGGTTGTGCTCAGCCTGCAGGGTCTGGCTGTGGTTGCGGTCGAGGACCTGGCTGTGGACGCGGGAGTTGTGGCCCTGGATCGTCATCGCCTCCCGGTAACGGCCGAGCAGCCGCAGCATCCAGGCGCTGCGCAGCGCCGAGTTGAGCGTGGCGACGTCCTTGCCGCCAAGGAGCTGGACCCGGGCCTCGAAGACGCTGCGGTGCAGGGCGAGCGCCTCGGTGTAGTGGCCCTGTAAGCCGATGGCGACGGCGAGGTTGCTCCGGATGCTGAGGGTGCGCGGTACGTTCTCTCCGCCGAGTTCCCGCACGGCGCTCTCGGCGGCCTCCTCGAACAGGGTCCGGGCCTCCGTGTAGCGGCCGAGCGCCATCAGTGTGCCGCCGAGACCGTCCTTGGCGCGGATCAGTTCGATGGGGCGGATCCCGTCGGCGTCGCGCAGCCGCCGCAGGTTCTCCTGGCCGACCTGCTCCGCCTCGGTGTACCGGCCGAGTCTGCGCAGCATGTTGCCGAGCTGGTGGACGGCGACGAGGACCGACCGGTCGGTGTCACCGGATTTGGGCCGCCAGCTGTCCACCGCGAGCCGGCTCAAGGCCCAGCCGTCCTGGTACTCGCCGCGCATCCGCAGGTACTCGACGCAGTTCAGCACGAGGTCCCGGACATCCCTGTCGGAGGACTCCAGGGCACCGGACGGTTCCAGGTGCGGGATGATCACGGAGTATCGGGCCCAGTTGCCGGCAGACGCCGAGTCGCGCGGGTCGGCGGAGACCAGGACCCTGCGCGCGGCGGCGGAGTAGCGCGCGGCGTCAACAGGCGACTGCACGGACCGTACGAACCGGTGGAACAGGCGGTGCATACGGACCGTGCCCACGGTCTGCGCGTCCATGCGGGGGCCCTGCTCGTACTCGATGCGCATGGAGGTGATCTCGGAGAGTCTGCGCAGCGCGGTGTTCCAGCTGCTGGGCTCAGCGACCAGTTCGGCCAGCTCGGGCGGCAGGTCGGCGAGCCGGGCCGTCTGCAGCAGGCGTACCGGGACCACGTCGTGTGCGAAGCAGACCAGCAGGTTGAGCAGTTGCCAGGCGGGTTCATGGCTCTCCCGCAGCATGTTGATCAGCTTGGACCAGGCGATCTCGTACTTCGGGTGGTGGCCAGAGGCCATGACGCCGAAACGGTCCGGCTTGCCCTCCCGGATGTCGCGTATGTAGTCGTTGACGGGGACGCCCGGGTTCAGCTGGAGCCAAGCGGCCGTCTGGTCGAGCAGCAGGGGCATGTCCTCCACCGCCTGGGCGAGCCGCTCCGCCTCGTTGTCGGTGAGCCGCGCAGCGCGCCGCCGGGCGAACGCGAGACTCTCCCGGCGTTCGAAGGCCGGCACGTCGATGACCTCGGCGTGGGCCGACCACTCACCTCGGTGGGTGGTGACAAGGACGTGTCCACGTCCTTCGGGGACGAGCCCGCTGAGTCGCTCGGGCTCGTCGGCCCCGTCCAGGACGAGCAGCCAGGGGCGGGCGGTGCCGTCGAGCTCACGCTGTACCGCCTTGATGGTGGCCGACAGGTCGCCGGTGCCCGGAACACCCATGGCCGGGGCGAGCTCGGCGAACTGCTGGCGCGCGGTGACACGCTGGGCGGCGCTGATCCACCAGACGATGTCGTACTCGCCCGCGAACCGGTGGACGTACTCCATCGCGAGCTGCGTCTTGCCGTTCCCGCTGGGCCCGCGCAACGCCACGGCGGCGCCGTCCCGCCCGGTCGCTGAGAACGCCCCGTACACCTGCTCCAGCAGTTCGGAGCGGCCGACGAAGCGATGGTTGCGGCGCGGTACGCCGCCCCACACCGCCGGCGGGTCGTCCGGGAAACGCGGGCCGCGACTGAGATCCAGGGCGGCGGGACCCGCAATGCCCGCGAGGTCCAGGACTCGGTCGCGGGCCGCCTCGGGAGTGAGGCCCCGCATTTCGACGGGGCGAGGGCGATGACGGCGGAGGGCATCGGCTGGGCGGTGACGCTCACGGCGGCGACCCGGTCCCCGTGCTCCGTCAGCAGTTGCCTGAGCACGCCGGCCCAGGCGTCGAAGCGGTCGCTGTCCAGTTGTTCGTGCCAGTCGTCGATGACGAGCAGGATCCGGCCCGGGGCACCGAGCAGGTCGTTCAGCGCCTCGGCGGTGGCGGGCCGCCGCAGCGGATTCCAGCGCACCAGCGTCGTGGCCCGCCCCGCGGCCCGGATCTGGTGCTCGATCCACTTGGCCCAGGATTCGCTCTGCCCGGCGAAGATCACCGTGACGTGTCCGAGCTCCGCCGCCATCTCGCAGTCCCCTCAACTGAACCTGGTCACGACTGTGCACAGGTTATTCAATTGTGCGTCAAAAGGGCTCGATCAGCGCAAAGTTGAGAGACCGGTCAGTTCCCCGGTGCCGTGTCCCGTACGGTCCGTTCGAGTCGTCGGGCGATGTGCCGAACAAGCCGTTCCAGATCAGCGCAGTAGACGCTGGGGTGGCGGAAGCCTGTGCCGGGCGCGTACCGGTGCACGTAGTTGCCGCCTCCGCACACCTTCCCGACCGGGCAGCCTCGGCACTCCGCGGCCAGGGCCCGTTCACCCAGCTGGCGGGCGGCGACGCCGGGGTGGCGCAGGGCCTCGTCGAAGGAGTTCCGGAAGACGTCCAGCCCGGTCTCCGCCGCGCCCGCGTAGGCCGACTTCAGGGAGTCGACCTGCTCGATCGCGCCGTCCGTCTCCACCACGACGGCGGCCATGGGCGACAGTCCCACGGCCTCGGCCCTGCTGGGCGCGCCGAGCAGCAGGGCGGCGATCTCCTGGAAGAGCCGGACGCGGGTGCGCAGTCGCCGCTCGTCCCACCAGGCGTCGAAGACGGTGGCCAGCCAGTCGCCGTAGGGGGCGGGGTGCGGGCGGTGGCGTCCGGGGTGCCGCGGGAAGACCCCGGGGGGCGGGTGGCCCCAGTTGGCGTGCGGCAGGAGGAAGTCCACCGCGGGCGGGTTCAGCTCCAGCAGCGACCGGTAGACCTCCAGCGGGTCGGCGTCCAGGTCGATGGTGCACAGGATGCCCGCGTAGCAGGCCGGGCGCTCGGCGAGCGCGCGGGCGGCTGCCCGGGCCGCGGGCCAGGCGGGGCGGCCGGCACGGTCGACGCGGCGGACGTTGTGGGCGGCGCGGCCGCCGTCGAGGCTGAGGCCGACCCGGATGCCGGCGCCGGCGAGCACGTCGAGCGCTGGGCCCGTGAGCCGGGTCCCGTTGGTCTGCAGGGTGGCGGTGACCCGGCATCCGGCGGGCAGGGCCTCGCGGACGGCCCGGGTGTAGGCCAGGGCGGGGCCCGGGCCGGTGAGGAGGGGCTCGCCGCCGTGGAGCTCGACACGGATCCCGTCGAGACCGTGCGCGCGGACGTGCTCGGCGATGCGGGCGGCGGTGTGCCGCATGGTGTCCTCGGGCACGCGCGGCGGGCGGTCGCGCCAGCCGGCGTCCTGGCCCCGGTACAGGTAGCAGTAGGTGCAGTCGAGGTTGCAGCGGCTGTGGACCTTCAACACGAACTGCCGGAAGGGTGTGGCCCGGTGGGCGGAGGTGTCGAGCAGGGCATGCGGCCACGGCGGGTGCGCCGACGGCGGGTGGTGCGCCGTCATGGGGCGTCCTCGTACTGGGCGACGACGACGGACTCCCCTTCCCGGGCACGGAGCTCGGCGAGGATCGCCGCGAATACCGGGTGGTCGGTGTGGTCCGGCCGGGGGACGTCGGGCAGGGGTATGTGGGTGTCGTCGACGGGCGCGGTCACTCGTCGGCCGTTTCGGATTCCAGGCGGGCAATGCGGGAGCGGAGGTGCTCACGGCGGCCGGAGTCCGGCGTGAGGGGCAGAGCGCGATGGTAGTCGGCCAGGGCCGGGCCCGTCCGTCCGAGCCGCTCGTGGACCTGTCCCCGGGACTGCAGGGCGACGGAGCGGGTCTCGTCGTCACCCGCCTCCCGGGCGTGGTCGGCGGCTTGGGAGAAGCAGTCGGCCGCCTGGTGCAGCCGTGCGAGCACGCCCGTGCGGCTGTGCAGGAACTCCTGGGCGGTTCCGCGGTTGAGCCAGCACTGCCCGAGGAAACCAGGGTCATCGGATCCCCGGGCCGCCTCGCCGAACAGCCACTCCGCCTCGTACAGATCGGACAGCACCTCCTGAAGTCCGAAGCGCAGGAAGTGGGCGGTGCCCAGGTGCTGCCTGCGCAGGGGCAGGCGGGGATCGTCCGGGAGGGACGCGTCGACCGCCCGGCGCAGCTGGTCGATGGCCCGGGTGATGTCGTCGGGCAGGCCCGCAATGCTCGCCCGTTCGAGCAGGGCTCGCCCGAAGTCGGACAGCACGTCGGGCCGCCGCGGGTCGTCCTCGTCCAGCAGTGGTTCGGCGTCCGACCAGGCGTCGATGGCCCGGTCCAGTTGCAGCTGGTCGCCGGAGCGGTCATAGCGGACGCGGTAGATGTGCGCGGCCCGCTCATGGCATTCGAACCTCAGGGCCTTGTCGTCGCCGGCTGCTTCCAGGGCCGCTTCCACCGCGTACATGAGCGAGCGGCGTTCCCGGCCGTCGTCGCGCGGCGGCTGGTGGATCTCGATGGCGCTCGCCATGTCCAGCCAGATCGTGCAGCGCTCGGTGTCCGGGAGGGCGGTCTCGTCACGGACCGCCGCCAGGAAGTCGTCGGTGGCACGCAGGGCGGCCTCGGCCGCGCGTCGCTCGTCCGGCGCGGCGGCGGAGGTACGGCCGTGCCCCGCGTACTGGCGCGCCAGGTCGAGCCACAGCCGGCCCCTGACCGCATGGGCCTGTTCGCCCTGGGAGGACTCCAGGGCCACGTCGGCGGCCTCGACGGCCCGGTGCAGATGGGTGACGTACCACTCCTCGGGGCCGGATGCCGGGTAAGGGCCGTCCGGTCCGGCCGCGTCCGCTCCCGAGTCGGCGACGACCCGGCGGAGGTAGGTCAGCGCGAGCGCGGTGCCGTGCCGGTGCTCGGCCGTCGTGTCCGGGTCGTGCAGTACGGAGGTGAGGTCCCGGTCGGCCAGGTACAGCAGCACGGCACGGGCGAAGTCCTCGGCCCGGTGGTCGCCGAGCGCGGCCCCGGCGGCCCACTGCCTGAGGCCGTCGGGGATGCCGTCGAACCCGATGTCCTGCTTGGCCAGCTCCATGGCCTGGGCGAGGCAGATACGCCCCCGTACCACCCGTCCCCAGGCGCTGAGGTCGTCGAAGTCGCCGATCGTCTGCCAGGCCTCCCGGAGGTCCTCCCCGACGCCTCGCACCTGCCACCGGGACCACAGCGTGTCGGCCAGCCTCACCGCGGCCATGGCCCGCTCCGGCTCCGCGCCGGCCACCTCCAGCGCCTGCCGCAGATACCCGACCGCGGCGTCGAGTTCCCTGGTCAGGCCCTCCTGCCGGAACCGCACGAGAGCCTCCCGGCCCCGCGCCAGCAGTTCTCGCGCACTCAGCTCCGCCCGCACCGGCACGGCCGGCATCCGCTTGCCGAGGTCCCGCAGCACCTCCGCCGACACCTCGGCGAACGCCCGCAGCCCGACGGGTTCGCTCTGGTCCGAAGCGACCGCCGTCGTCAGGTCCTCGCCAGGGGTCACCGAGCCGCGCAGGAACGCCCCGGCCAGGGCAGGGAAGTTACGCACGTCGCGCCCGAACCTGCGCTGCACGTAGTCGGAGCAGTGCTTGAGCAGCAGGTCGGCGTCGTCCACCGCGAGCCGCGACCGCAGTTCCGAGGCGACTCCGGGCAGGAACTCGTAGCGCACTGCCCACGGGTCGTCCGGGTCCTCCCGGCGTTTGAGCAGGCCACTGAGCAGCACCTCGGAGAGCACGTCGGGCCCGCTTCCCGAGAGCATGGCGTGCTGGACGAGCTGCATGACCGGCAGGTAAAGGGGTACCGCGGACAGGTACACGGCGAGCCGGCGAGCCTCCGAGGAGGCCGGGCGCCAGAACGCACGGACACGGTCCGGGCCGGTCAGCTCCTCAGAGGCCCGTACCGCCGCCCCGGACGCCGGGTGATCGGGGCGCACCCACCCCGCCGCCGTCGCCAGCGACTGCTCGGTGGCGCCCGACACCAGACGTGCCCAGCCCTCCACCGACTCCCGGCGCGGAGCGAGCACGGGCACGGGCACCGCGGCAGGCTCGGCACGTCCCTTGTCTGGCCGGAACTCCAGTGCGCCGGCGGGCCCTTCCCGCCGGTGGAGCAGCCCGCGCCGGGCGGGCAGGTGGGTGCGCAACCACATCCGCTGCGGGAGCGGCTGCACGATGGCCACGGGCGCCGCGGCGGCCCATCGGTGCAGCAGCCGCTGCATGCGGCCGGAGCGCCACATGGGTCCGGCGCAGTCACTGAGAACCAGGGTCACGCAGCGCCCCGTCGGATCGCTCAGCTGCTCCGGGGCGTGCAGCGGACCGGCAGGTTCCGGGGTGGTGGCCCAACCGGGCAGTCCGTCTGAAGTCTCGTGCAGGTACCGCACTCGCACCTCGCGGAAGGCACCGGCGCGTACGCAGACCTGGCGGAGTTCGTCGAGTGCCTGCTGCCACACCACGGTTGAGGTGGAGACGTCCATCAGGAGCATGAGGCGGGCCTCGCGTCGCCGGTCGGTGCGCAGGACCGGCAGGAGGAACCCGGACTCGGCGGCCCGGTGGGCGGTGGCGTGTTCGTCCAGGACGCGCGGTACAGGGCGGACAGGCGCCCGGTACCTCTGCAGAGGCCGTAAGCCTCGTTGCAGCGCGAGGGGTTCGGGAAGAGTGGGTGCGGCCGGGACGCGGATGGGCTCCATGGGAGCCGCGCCGTCGGCGCCGCCGGCCCCGGGGGCGAACAGCCGGGCCCCGTCGGGCGACTGCAGTTCGCCGTCCGTGACCGGTGGGCGAGGGGCCGGCAAGGGCGGGCCGGTGTCGCCGTCAGCCGATGGGAGGTCCGTGCAGGCTCCGTCCGCGACGGACGGGAAGGCCGGCTCCGCCGGGGCCGGGAGCCAGCGGGCCAGCCACAGCGCGTCCGCGAGTTCCTCCACGCCCGGCCCGATACCCGCGTCCCGCATGCGCGCGACCAGCGCCGTGAGCGTGGAGGTCACGTCGCCGGGCGGGTTGTGGGGGGCCTGGTCGGTCATCGGCTAGCGCGGCCCCCGGTCCAAGGGCTGCATCAGCAGGTCCGAGATCTCCTCGCGCCGGTGGACCTCGCCCCTGGCCGCGTGCTGAGCGAGGAAGATCGCGTTGAGCAGCTGGTCGGTGGGGCGCAGCGCGCCGTCCGCCTCGGCCTGCGTGAAGCGGTCGACCAGGTCGCGGTTGTCGTCGTACGAACCCTGTCCGAAGTGCGCCTGGACGAGGGCGGCCAGGCGTTCGTCGCGCGGGGCCTTGAGGTCGAGCGTGATGCAGCGGCGCAGCAGCGGTGCGGGGAACTCCCGCTCCCCGTTGCTGGTCATGAGGACGAACGGGAAGGCACGGCAGCGGACCTGTCCGCCCGTCACCGGGACACGGCGGCCGTCGTCGGTGAGGACGTGGACGACAGGGGTGTGGTCGGCGATCCGCTCCAGCTCGGGGAGGGCGAACCTGCCCTCCTCCAGGACGTTCAGCAGGTCGTTGGGCAGATCGATGTCGCTCTTGTCCAGCTCGTCGATGAGCAGCACGCGGGGCCGGTGGGCGGCGAGCAGCGCGGTGCCGAGCGGGCCGAGCTTGATGTACCGGCCGATGTCCCGGGAGAAGTCGTCGCCGGGCAGCTGGGAGTCCTGGAGACGGCCGATGGCGTCGTAGGTGTAGAGCCCGTCGCGCAGTTCGCTGCGGCTGACGATCGGCCACTCCAGGACCCGGCCGAGGCCGAGTTCGTAGGCGATGGCGTGTGCGAGGGTCGACTTGCCCACGCCCGGTTCGCCGGTGACCAGGAGCGGTCGCCGCAAGTAGAGAGCGGCGTTGACGAGTTCGAGGGTGCCGGAGTCCTGGATGGGCAGCGGGGCCGCGTCCTCGCCCAGCCTGCGGCGGGTGGAAGAGTCGGGTCCCGGTACCTCGTACGGCACGACCGGGGCGTCGAACCTGCGCCACGCCGGCGGGTCGGGCAGCCGGTCGATGCCGGCCGGATCCGGTTGCCCGGTGCCGCGGTAGACGAACCACTCGCTCATGGTGTGCTCCTCGTCGACGGTCGGTGGTCGTCCACGCCCTGGCCGACGGGGGCGTTGTGCACCCACAACGGGCCCCTGAAAATGTACCCACAACGGGCCCGCCCCACAGGCGTTTCCGGACGCTCGGCCCACGCGTCCCGTGCGTGCCACGCGTCGCTCACAGCGGCGCGTCCAGGGGTTCCGCGTCCTCGGGAGGCAACGGGCGGCGCGGATCGTCGTACAGCAGTGCCAGGGGTTCGACCCAGCGGCGCTCGACCCGGTGCTCGCTGATCTCCTGGCGCACGTGTCGCAGGCGGTCGGGGAGTTCGGCGAGGGATCCGATGGTGCCGAGCAGTTCCTCCGCCTTGGCGTACAGCGTGTCGCACGTCTCGGGACAGGTCCGCGAGGCGTGTCCGTCGATGTGCCAGAGCGCGACGCCGAGGCCGTTGTCCAGGGCGAGCCGCATGGCGGTGCGCCCGGGGTCGCGTCCGGCGGGGCGGCACATGACGGGGATGCGGTGCGCCTCGGCGTTGCGGTAGCCGCGAGAGCCGGGCACGGCTTCCTCCACGAGCGTGCGCCAGCTGCTGAAACGCCGCAGGCCGGTCATGCTCTGCCAGCGGTCGGCCCAGAGCTTGTCCGGATCTCCCCGGCGCTCGAGGGCGCGCAGCACCACACGGCGGCGCGCCCCGAGGTGCCCCGTGTCGTTCAGTTCCGCTATGTCGTCGAACCGCCAGCGGTGCACGGCCATGTCGAAGTACTCGGAGGGCAGGGCCACTTCGAGCGGCACGGGCCGGTCTGCGTGGTCCTTGGCCCGCAGCAGCCTGCCCAGAGGCTCCCGCAGGGCCTGGACCAGGTCCTCGGGCCGGAATCCGTGGACGGAGCCGTCGGCCTCGTACAGCAGGGGCTCGCCCTCGCCGTCGTCGTACCAGACCTGCCAGAAGAACCGGGGGGACTGAGCGCCGATCACCGGGTCGAGCAGGACCGCCACGGTGGGGCCCTCGCCCGGGCCGGGGTAAGGGATCACCATCCGCTCCGCCTTGTCCTCGGGGGCCGGAAGCAGCGCGTCCGGCAGGCTGACCTCCCGGACGAAATCGTGCATGGCCCTGCGGGGCTCCTTGCGCAGCCGCTTTTCGATCCACTTGGTGAGCGCGGCGCAGTCGCCGCCCCTGGTACGCGTGTACTTCTCGACGTACATCAGGAAGCGCAGGAAGGTGAGCGCCTCGAGCGGCCGGCCCCCTTCATAGAGCAGTCCGGCACCGTCGCGCCAGGTCAGTAACTCGGGCGTACTGTCCGGCCACAGGTTGTTGCTCCGTGCCTTCTTCGCCAGCAGTTCGACGGTGGGCGCGTCGGGCGGCGCGGGCAGTTCGGCGAGCAGCCGGAGGGCCTCGCGGCGATCGGCCGGCGTCCAGCACTCGCCGCTGTCGGCCACCGGGGCGTCCTGCAGTTCGACCCAGTTGTCCCCGCTCGGGGACAGCGGTTCGTCGCCGTGCCAACGGTCGTGGGCGGCCATGACCGCTCGGTACGTCGCCCCGAAACGGCGCAGCGCCGAGATCGCCACCGCCTTGCCGCCGTCCTGCTGTCTCCGGCGCGATTTGATCAGGCCGACGACAGCTCCGCTGACGGGATCGACCAACGGACCGCCGGACATTCCGCTGGGGAAGTCGATGTCGGGCTTGATGATCAGCCCGTAGGCGTCCTCGTGGCCGTTGATCTCGGCGTCCACGATCCGGAAGTGGGTCTTGGGCGGCCCCGGGTAGTACCCGCACGCTTTGAGCGCGCCGCAGTGGCGCACGGCCCGGTCGGGGAGCCATACGCACTCGTGCGGGTGCTGTGCGGGATCACCCGTCAGCCGCACCAGTGCCAGGTCCTCCTCCGGCGGGACGGTGGGCCGGCGCGGTTCGGTGAGCAACCACTGCTCCAGGTGGGCGTTCGCCTCGATGCCCTGACCGCGTACCCGGAAGGTGACCGAGGCATCCTCCGCGAGGTGCGGACGCAGCACGTGGGCGGCGGTCAGCACCCATCCCGGCGCGACGAAGAAGCCGCTCCCCCACAGAGGTCTGTCGTCGTCCCCGACGGCCAGCAGGTGAACGGTGGCCGCCCGGGCGAGCTCGTACAGGCGGTCGCTGCGTTCGGTCATGCCGGGCCGGGCTCCTCCGCGTCCTCCCCCGCGGGTCCGCGGTCGAATTGCCAGGTGAGCGTCACCTGCAGGGAGGCCTTGGTCTCGCCCCTGGCGAGCACGGCGAACGCCACGCCCTCCTTGGCCGTCAGCTCCACGCCGAAGGTGATCGCGGCCTCACTGGGGCGGGCCGCCCTGGCGGCGTCGAGGGTGGCGGCGCCGACACCTTTGATCAGCTCTTGGAGCTGTTCCACCTTCGCGAGGGCGGCCTCGGTGAAACCGACGTCCTCCTGGTCGTCGTACGCCTCGCCCTCACCGATCCGCGCGGTGATCACCGTGCCGTCCGGCAGCTTGACATCCTGGATGTGGCTCATCTCGTCCCCCGTCGAGTCCCCCGCCGGACCGATCGAGCACGGCCGGCGCCCACGTGCACCAGACGAGGGTCATACCCAGGTTGGCTGCCCGTGACCCCACCCGTTCCCGGCCAGGGTCTCGCGGGACCGCACGGCCTACCCTGGAGGGGTTGGCAAGAGGGCTTGCCCCGTCCGGATCAGGAGCATGAGTTGTACTTCACCGACCGCGGCATCGAGGAGCTGGAAAAGCGACGCGGCGAGGAGGAGGTCACCTTCGAGTGGCTCGCCGAGCAGCTGCGGACGTTCGTCGATCTCAACCCCGACTTCGAGGTGCCGGTGGAGCGGCTGGCCACGTGGCTGGCGCGGCTGGACGACGAGGACGACGAGTAGGACGTCCCCGGGGCGGTCAGTCGCGGGGGTGAGTGAGGCCGTAGGCCAGGCCCAGCGAGCCGTGGGCCAGGAGCAGTGCCCCGGCCACGATCAAGCCGCCGTTGCGCCGCCGTACGCCCCAGGCCGTGAGCGGAACGCCCGCCGCCACCTGGGCGAGGGCCAGGACGCGGGCCCTGGGGCCGCCCGTCCAGGGCATCCAGGGGCCGAGGCGGCTGTGGTCGACGGTGTCGCGTTCGGCGACCGCCTCGCGCCAGCCCGGCCACTCGACCGGGAGGCTGTCCGGCTGGAGTGCGGCAACTTCCCGGAGGCGGTCGGCGGGCTGGCCGGGGGCGAGTTCCGGGGGCAGTGAGACGCCGACGCGCGCGAGGACCGCCAGCAGGCCCCGCAGACGGGTGCGGGCGTCCGCCGCGGGGTCGGCCTTCGTCAGCTGGTCGAGGGCCTGGAGGTCCAGGACGGGCTCGAGGCCCACGCGCGCGGCGAAGGTGCGCATCGCCTCCTCCTCCCCCACCGGGACGCCGCTCGTGAGCCAGACGAAGCCGACCGGGCGGCGGAAGCCGGACGCGAACGTGAAGCCCGCGTGGTCGGCGTCCCACCACAGGGCGAGAACGGGCCAGGGCGCGCCGACGGCGAGGGCCGTCGCCCAGCCGGTGACCACCCGGTCGACGGGCTCGCCGGCGTCCCGCCAGGGCCCGCCCTCGGGGACGAGAACGCTCCATTCGTCGCCCGCCCGGGTGAGCTGCATCCGTTCCCGCAGCAGGTGGGCGACGGGGGCGACGGATCCGGGCACCGCCCGGCACAACAGCAGCGCCCCAGAGGCTGGACCGGTGTGGTCGGCTTCCGTCGGCATGGTCACACGCTAGGGCGATTCCCTCCTCTTTGATGACTTTTGCACGCCCCGATGTCCCCGGACGGGTGTCTTGACTTTCCCCGACCACGATATATCGTGAATGAGAGAAGACGCGATATGGCGCGTCATGTCGGGGAGGTCTGCACCATGTCCGAGTGGTCTGTCACGGAGCCGAGGAAACTCACCTTCGACGAGCCCGTGAGCGAGCTTCACGTGCGTCTCGTCAACGGAACGGTGAACGTGGTGGGCACGGACGAAGGTTCCGCCCGCCTGGAGATCTCCGAGATCGAGGGACCGCCCCTGGTGGTGACCCAGCAGGGCGGCACCCTCACGGTGGCCTACGAGGACCTGCCCTGGAAGGGCTTCCTCAAGTGGCTGGACCGCAAGGGCTGGCGCCGCAGCGCGGTGGTCTCCCTGGCCGTCCCGGCCTCCACCCGGGTGGAGGTGGGGGTGGTAGGCGCGGCAGCCGTCATCTCCGGGATCGAGGGACCGGCGGCGGTGAAGGGCGTCACGGGCGACACGACCCTCGTGGGACTCTCCGGCCCGGTCCGCGCCGACACGGTCTCCGGGAGCGTGGAGGCCCAGGACGTGACCGGCGACCTCCGGTTCAACTCCGTCTCGGGCGACCTCACGGTGGTCGAGGGCTCCGGCTCCTCCGTGCGGGCCGATTCGGTCAGCGGCTCCATGATCGTCGACCTCGACCCGGGCGGCCCCACGGACGTGCGGCTGACCAGCGTCTCGGGCGAGATCGCGATCCGGCTGCCGGACCCGGCGGACGCGGAGGTCGAGGCCAACACGGCGAGCGGCGCGGTCTCCAACGCCTTCGACGATCTGCGGGTGCAGGGCCAGTGGGGCGCCCACAAGATCACCGGCCGCCTGGGCGCGGGCAACGGCAAGCTGCGTGCCACCACCGTCTCCGGTTCGATCGCGCTGCTGCGCCGCCCCGCCAGGGAGGCCGAGCCCGACGAGCCATGGGACACCCGGCCCGGCACCGGAAGCTCACCGGCCGACCCGCAGGACGACCCGCAGGCCCGGCCGGGAGACAATTCCGTCTCCGACCGGGGCGCCGCCGACGCCGGCGTCCCGGCCGACGGCACGACCGACAAGAAGGTGCTCTGACATGCCCCCCGTCTTCGCCCACGGCCGCCTCCGCCTGTACCTGCTGAAGCTGCTGGACGAGGCCCCCCGACACGGCTACGAGGTGATCCGTCTCCTCGAGGAGCGCTTCCAGGGGCTGTACGCACCGTCGGCGGGCACGGTCTACCCGCGCCTGGCCAAGCTGGAGGCCGAGTGCCTGGTCACCCACACCACCGAGGGCGGCCGCAAGGTGTACTCGATCACGGACGCGGGCCGCGCGGAACTGGCCGACCGCAGTGGCGAACTGGCCGATCTGGAGCTGGAGATCCGGGAGTCGGTCGCGGAACTGGCGGCGGAGATCCGCGCCGACGTACGCGGGGCCGCCGGCGACCTGCGCCGCGAGATGCGTGCGGCCGCGACCGAGGCCCGCCGGGAGACCGGCACGAAGTCCCGTGGCGCTGAGGACGCCCCCTTCGGGGACTTCGGGCAGTACGGCGACAAGGAGGCCTGGCGCGTCGCCAAGGAGGAGATGCGGCGCGCCCGGCAGGAGTGGAAGGAACAGGCCCGCCGCGCCAAGGACGAGAGCCGTCGCGCCCGCGAGGACGCCCAGCGCGCCCGCCGCCAGGCGAAGGAGGCCCAGGAGCAGGCCCGCGCCCAGGCCCAGGAGCAGGTTCAGCGCATCGCCCGCCGGGTCCAGGAACAGGTCCAGGACCACTTCGCCCGCGGCGACTGGCCCACGGGACTGCGCGAGGGCCTGAGCGAACTGGCCAAGGAGGTCGGCGAGTTCGGCAAGGACTACGGCAAGGACTACGGCAAGGACTTCGGCTTCGACTGGACCGGCACCGGCACCGGCACCGGCACCGGCACCGGCACCGGCACCGGCAAGCCTGCCTCGCAGCCGACGCCCTCACAGCCCGCCGAGGACTTCCCGGCCGCCTACGAACCCGCCTGGGCCCACGAGGACGCCACGGACTCCACCGGCGACCCGGCCCGCGACCTGGACCGCCTGCTCGACCGCTTCCGGGACGACATCCGCGACGCGGCCCGCGACCACGGCGTCACCCCCGACCAACTGCGCGAGGCCCGCCGCCACCTGTCGACGACGGCAGCCCACATAGGATCACTGCTGCGGACCCGGAAGAAGTAAGCGGCCGGCGCCCCGCCTGTCACCCGGCCTTCGCCTCGCCACCCCCGTACAGCACCCGCACCAGGGACTCGTACGTCACCCCGTGGTCGGCGAGAACCTCGGCCGGCACGCCGGGGCGCATGGTCAGGGCCAGCAGAATGTGCTCATCGCCGATGTGCCGGTCCCGCTGGGCGAGGGCGACCCGCAAGGAGCGCTCCAGAACGTCCTTGGCACCGCGCCCGAAGGAGGCCCGCCCCGACCACCACCCCTTGTCCTTCCGGTCACCGGCCATGGCGCCGACCCCGTGCACCTCCTCCACCCGGGCGACGATCTCCTCCACATCGATCCCGAGCCCGGCGAGCGCGTCGGCCTCGGCCTGCGACAGCCCGGCCCGCCGCCGCGCCGCGCCCAGCGCCTGCCGCACGGACTCCCTCCGCTCACCGAGCCCGAGAGCGGCGAGCGCGAACGAGCCACGACTGCCCTCCCGGTCGAGCAGCGCGAGCAACAGATGCTCCGGCTCCACGACCTGTCCGCCGCCACCACCCTCCACGTACTCGAACGCACCCTTGACCACGCTCCGGGCGTCCTTCGTGAACCGCTCGAACATCAATGCCTCCCGTACTTCTTGTGCACGGCCTGCCTGCTCACACCGAGTTCGGTGGCGATCTCCTGCCACGACCAGCCCTGGTTGCGCGCGTTGCGCACCTGTACGGCTTCCAGCTGCTCAAGCAGCCTGCGCAGGGCGGCGACGGCCCGCAGGCCGACCCGTGGATCACGGTCGCCCGCACGCTCGGCCAGATCGGTTGCTTCGGTCATGACGTCAACCTACGTTGACACCACACTTTCGTCAACCCCAGTTGACAAACCAAACGGCCGGCCCGAACCCGGACCGGCCGTCAGCACATTCAGCGGGGACTAGGGACTGGTGAGCACGACCTTCCCGAACTGCTCACCGGACGCCAGCCGTTCGAAGCCCTCCCGGGCGCGGTCCATGGGCAGCACCTCGTCGATGACCGGTCGCACACCGGTGGCGGCACAGAACGCGAGCAGATCCTCCAGCTCGTCCTTGGTGCCCATCGTGGACCCGACGACCTTGAGCTCCAGGAAGAAGATCCGGGTCAGTTCGGCATGCGAGGGCCGGTCACCACTGGTGGCACCGGAAATCACCAGCGTGCCGCCGGACTTCAGCGACTTCACGGAGTGCGACCAGGTGGCGGCCCCGACGGTCTCGATCACGGCGTCGACCCGCTGCGGCAACCGCGCCCCCGACTCCAGGGCCTCCACGGCCCCCAGCTCCACGGCCCGCTTCCGCTTGGCCTCGTCCCGGCTCGTGGCGAAGACCCGGAGCCCGGCGGCCTTCCCCAGCACGATGGCGGCCGTGGCGACACCGCCCCCGGCGCCCTGCACGAGCACGGAGTCGCCGGGCCGGACACCCGCATTGGTGAACAGCATCCGGTACGCGGTCAGCCACGCCGTGGGCAGACAGGCGGCCTCCTCGAAGGAGAGCTCCTTGGGCTTGGGCAGGATGTTCCAGGTCGGCACGGCGACCTGCTCGGCGAAGGTGCCCTGGTAACGCTCGGTGAGGATGGAACGGGGCTCCTTCGGGCCGACCCCGTGCCCGCTCTGTCCGATCACGGAGTGCAGGACGACCTCGTTACCGTCCTCGTCGACGCCGGCGGCGTCACAGCCGAGGATCATCGGCAGCTTGTCCTCTGCGAGGCCGACGCCGCGCAGGGACCACAGGTCGTGATGGTTGAGGGAGGCGGCCTTGACCGTGACGGTGCTCCAGCCGGGGCGGGCCTCGGGAGCCGGACGCTCTCCCAACTCCAGGCCGGACAGTGGCTGGTCGCGGTCGATTCGGGCGGCGTAGACAGCGAACATGACCTTGACAATAGGTTCCCGAACGGACCCGGGGAACCACCTGCCCGTGTGAGACACACCCTCTTGCCACGCGCTCGGCGCCGGTGCCGAGGCCGGGTGGGTCCGCAACCCGGCGGAACGGGGCGCCTCCCCCAAGCGGCACGACTGCCCGCAGCTAGGGTCTGTCGTTTGGATCACGTCGCAGACGCGGGGCTGAAGAGATGCCGTCGATTCCCTGCGACCTGATCCAAACGACAGACTCTAGGTGTGCTGATCGGACAGGTTGGTGACGCGGCTGGCTGGGGTTTGGCCGCCGATGCCGGTGTGGGGTCGGTGGTAGTTGTACCAGTCCAGC
>NZ_JBITJK010000060.1:0-41561 GCF_044459945.1 Streptomyces sp. NPDC050164 | reverse complement strand
GCCCGACTGCTGGCTGCTGGTCGAATGGCCCGCCGGCGCCGAGGTGCCGACCGATTACTGGCTGTCCAACCTGCCGGCCGACACCCCGATCGCCGACCTGGTCCGTCTGGCCAAGGTCCGCTGGCGCATCGAGCACGACTACCGCGAGCTCAAGCACGGCCTGGGCCTGGACCACTTCGAGGGGCGTTCCTGGGCGGGCTGGCACCACCACGTCACCCTCGTTACTGCGGCCCACGCCTTCCTCACCGAACAGCGCCTGGCCCCAAAAGTGCCCGGGCCGGTCTCACCCTCTACCAAGTCCTCGACGCCCTCCAGAGCGTCCTGAGGTGCTGGACCGGCGTCTGCACCACCTGCCACCAACCCCTGCCCAGCGGATCACACTCAAGGCCAAGATCGAGACAGACCTAACGGAGTCCTACTAAGGGTTGTCCCGTAAATGATCTTTAGCTGGTGCGGCTGTGGTCCGTCCGGCAGGGAGCTGTCCGTCTATCCGGTGCGGATGAGGTTGTGCGGGCGGGCGATGTTGAGCACGGCAGCTGGAAGTAGGCTGCTTCAGGCTCGACCTGGTCACGGGGACCAGCGCGCCTGGGGGTGATTGACCTGATAGTTAGTCATGGGTCCGCGGCTGCAGCATCGGTGGCTCGCCGAGCAGGCAGAGTTCTGGGGCTCGTTGGCGCCGTTGCGGTTGCGCTGACGGTGGTGCTGTTGTCGCCTTTCGTGCTGGAGGCACTATCCGGCTCCAAGGGCGTGGACTGGAACAGGCTGAGTCAGATCGGCGCGGCGTACGGCTTCACGTCGGCGATCGTCTCGGCGCTGGCGTTGGCCGGCGTCGCTGTTTCCCTGGTCGTGCAGAACCGGCAGGCTAGGGCGGAGCAGGTCCAGGGGATTCGCAGCTACTACCTGGAGCTCGTCCGCCTAGAACTCGACGACATGCCGCTCTTCCAGCCCGTGTGGGGCGACACTGACATCGTCGATCCGCATGAGCAGAAGCGGCATGTCTACGCCGACCTCATGATGAACTACGCGTGGATGGGCTTCGAGATCGGGACCATTCGCGAAGGTCTGCTGCGGGACATGCTCGCCGGGATGTTCGCCGGAGAGGCTGGCCGACATTACTGGAGCGGGGCTCACACCTCGTGGATCCCCAGCACGTCCGCAAGCCGGGTCGGTCGTCGCTTCCTGGCCATCGTGGGCGAGGAGCACGCTCGGGCTGTCGCTTCCGGACCGCCGACTCGCTCGACCATTGCGTCCCGTCCGCCTGCCGTGCCGCCTGCGGGGGCGTCGCCCGCGCTGCGGACATCGGTCGGTGCCCTGATCGGTCTGGGCGCTGGCCTGGCGCTCAGGTCGCTGCTGCGCAGCCGACGTTAGGTGTTGCCTGCCACAGGCTAGATGATCACGGTGTGGCTGGTGTGATTACGGCGTCGGAGCCGTCTTGGATAACGCCGTTCTCCGGACTGAGCCCGCGCCAGTTCGGCAAGTTGGTGGCCGCCCTGCGGCGTGAGGGCGCCGACACGGTTCGCCCGGGACGACCTTGGAGTCTGCCCCTGGAGGACCGGGTGCCATTGGTCGCGGCTTACTGGCGTACGAACTTGACGATGCGCCAGCTGGCCCCGCTGTTCGGCGTCTCGAAGTCGGCGGCGGATCGGATCATCGTTCAGCTCGGCCCGCTGATGTCCCTGCAGCCGAGGCGCCACTTCACCAAGGACACCGTGCTGATTGTGGACGGCACCCTGGTGCCTACCCACGACCACGACGTAGCTGAGCAGTCGAAGAACTACCGGTACTCCACCAACCACCAGGTCGTGATCGACGCCGACACCGGCTTGGTGGTTGTGGTGGGCCGACCACTGCCGGGCAACCGCAACGACTGCAAGGCGTGGGAAGAATCCGGCGCCAGGGCCGCAGTCGGCAGCACCCTCACAATTGCCGACGGCGGTTATCCGGGCACCGGACTCGTCATGCCCCACCGGCGCCGTAAGGGCGAAGACCTGCCCGACTGGAAAGTGGCGCACAACAAGTCGCACAAGCGGGTCCGTGCACGCGTGGAACACGTCTTCGCCCGCATGAAGACATGGAAGATTCTCCGCGACTGCCGCCTCAAAGGCGACGGCGTCCACCACGCCATGCTCGGCATCGCCCGCTTGCACAACCTCACCCTCGGCGGATAGCCGGACGGGCCTTCAATCCCACCACCCGAAGATCATTTACGGGACAGCCCTTAAGTTCAACGTCTCTGCGGGATCCGGCGTGGACCACTTCGAGGATGCGCGACCTTCGCCGGTAGGGAGTCACACCGGGTCCGGCAGGTCCATGAGCGCGAGTTTGGCCGGGTCGACCACGGCGGTGATCTCGGTGATGTGGCCGTCGGAGACGGTGAAGGCCAGGAGGGAAAGCGGGGTGCCGTCCTCGCTCCAGGAGATGACGCCGGGGCGGCCGTTGACGGTCGCCGCATGTCCTCGTGCCGCGGTGCCGGCCACTCGCGCGCGGGTGGCGACTTCGGTGGCCCCGAGCGTGACGAACGTGCCGTTCGGGGTGTGGACGGTGAACTTCACTTCGGGGTGGAGAACCTGCAGCAGCTGCTCGAACCGGCCGTCGCGGGCTGCGGCCAGGAAGGCTTGGACCACCTCGCGTTGTTGTCGTCCGGCGCTTGCCGGCTGCTGGGCGGCCTGTACCTTTCTGCGGGCGCGGCTGGCGAGCATTTTGGTCGCGTCGGCGGATTTGCCGAGAATGGTGCCGATCTCCGCGAAGGGCACGGCGAACACGTCGTGCAGCACGAACGCCAGTCGTTCGTCAGGGCGCAGCGAGTCGAGGACCGTGAGGAGCGCGAGGCCGACGGAGTCCCCGATTGCCGCGAGGTCTTCCGGAGCGGGAGCGTCGTCGAGCGTCACTGTGAATTCGGGTAGCTGGTCGTCGAAGGAGACTTCTGGGCGCGTCCGGCCCGACCGCAGGACATCGAGGCTGATGCGGCCGACCACGGTGGTCAGCCAGCCGCCGAGGTTGTCGATGGTGTCGGTGTCCTGGCGGGAGAGACGCAGCCACGCCTCTTGGACCACGTCTTCCGCATCGGCATGTGATCCGAGCATGCGGTAGGCGACGGCGCGGAGCCGGTCACGGTGGGACTCGAAGGCATCGACGATCGGGTCTGCGGGATGGGCGCCGGCCATGTTGTTACCTCCGTGGAAGCTGCTCCGTCATAGGGATGACGCGCACAGGCGCCGCAACGTAACCAGTTGAAGGAGAGCACTCCCACATGGAAAACCGGCTCAAGAACAAGAACACGAACAACCCCGACGTGTGGACCGCGGTCCAGCACCTTCAGAAGGCGATCGCCGTCGGGGGCGTGGACCCGAAGCTGCTCGCGCTGGTCCACCTGCGCGCCAGCCAGATCAACAGCTGCTCGGCGTGCGTCTACGCCAGTGTCGCCGGCGGGAAGAAGGCCGGTGACACCGACGAGCGGCTGCACAACGTCGCAGCGTGGCGCGAGGCGCCGTTCTGCACCGATGCAGAGCGCGCGGCACTGGCGCTGGCCGAGGCCGCCACCCGGTTGCAGGACGGTGCGCCGGGCGTCACCGACGAGATCTGGGAAGAGGTCAACGCTCATTTCACCGAGGAGCAGATCGGCGCGATCAACCTGGAGATCGCGCTGACCAACTTCTTCAACCGGATCAACCGCACGATCAAGGAACCGGCTGGCAAGACCTGGGGCTGAGCCCAGCGTGGCTCTTACCCTGAGGCTTCCCCGGCGAAATGATCTTCGGGTGATAGGGACGAGCTTGCGACAGAAAGATCCGACCGAGGGGCCTCACGTGTCGACCAGCGTCACATACACCGCCGTGCTCGATGCGCAGCGGTCCACCGCCGAGCATCTGGCCCGGCTGCTGCGAGACCGTCGGGCCGAGATCGGCACCCGCAGGGGACGACGTGCGCTGGGCTGCTTTCGGCAGGCCGTATTCGTCCTGCGCTGGTTCATCGACGGCACGCGTATGGCCCAACTCGCCCGTGACAACGGCCTGTCAACATCCACCGCCTACCGGTACCTGCACGAAGGACTCACCGTCCTGGCGGTCGGCGCACCAGATCTCGACACCGCGCTGCGACGCGCGAAAGAGGCCGGGCTGACCCATCTGAACCTGGACGGCACCGTGGTCCGCACCGACCGCGTCGCCGCCATCGGCCCCAACGGCGCGGACCTGTGGTGGTCCGGGAAACACCGGCATCACGGCGGGAACGTGCAGGTCATCTCCACCCCCGACGGCTGGCCGATCTGGGTCTCCTCGGTCCGCCCGGGCCGCGAGCACGACACCACCTGCGCCCGCCACCACGGCCTGATCGACGCCCTGAACACCCTCGCCGCTGAGCTGGGCGTCCCGACCCTGGTCGACCTCGGCTACGAGAACGCCGGCGGCGGCTTCCGCCACCCGGTGAAGAAGCCCGCAGGCGGCAAGCTGACCGAGGCGCAGCAGACCTGCAACAAGGTCATCCGGGGTGTCCACGGCGTCTGCGAGCGCGCCAACTCCCTGCTCAAGACAACGTTCAATGCCTTGCGCCGAGTCAGCCTCGACCCCAGCAGGATCACCGAGATCGCCGCAGCCGCCCTTGTTCTTCTGCAGCTGGAGTACGGCCGCACCATCTGACGGAGATCACGGAAGCTGGGACTTGAAAAGGGACAGCCGGCGACCGCCATTTGGCCGCTCGACGCGCCCACCCGCAGGCGACGCCGCGCGCCGCGTCCGACGCGCACAGGTAGCAGGACCAGCAGTATCTCGCAGAGGCGCGAAGGCCCTTCGTCTAGCTGAGGAAGTCGCTATGCCGTCGATTGCCGTGAACGGGACAGAGATCTACTACGAGCTTCGGGGCAATGGCCCATCGGTGCTGCTCATCTCCGGCGCGACCGGCGATGCCGGACACTTCGACCGAGTCGCGGACTTGCTCGCCGACGAATTCACCGTGGTCACCTACGACCGGCGTGGCAACTCCCGCAGCCCTCGCCCCAGCGGGTGGGAGGCCACCTCTGTAGCTGAGCAGGCCGACGACGCCGCAGCACTTCTCACCGCGCTCGCGCTCGCTCCCGCCACCGTGTTCGGCAACAGCTATGGGGCGATCACCGCCCTCGACCTGCTCATCCGCCACGCCGGCGTCGTCCGCGGCGCCCTCCTGCACGAGATCACGCTCTTCTCAGTCCTGGAGAACCCGGGCGAGGCCCAGGCCGCCGTGGGGCCGGTCGTCGAAGCAGGGATGGCCGCCGGGGGGCCTCAGGCAGCCGTAGAGCACTTCATCCGATTTGCTGCGGGCGACGAGACCTGGGATCGCCTGGACCCGGACCTGCGTCACAGGATGATCTCGAACGGGGAGACCCTTTTCGGCGTCGAGATGGGGACGTTCGAGTCCTACCATCCTGCCGACGCGACGCTCACCGGCATCACCGCCCCTGCCCAGGTCTTGGTCGGCCGGGAATCACCGGCTTTCTTCCACGAAGCCGCCGCCTGGCTCGCCGCCCGACTCGGGGTCGAGGTAGTGCAGACCCCGGGCGCACACACGCCGCAGTGGGATCGACCCGAGGAACTCGCCCGCACCATCAGGCCGTTCCTGCGCGCACTCTCGTAGCTGGCCGATCGCAGAGCCCGGACTGGCGCGAAGCGGACTGGAGATCCCGATCAGCCTCGTCGAGTTCCCCGCCGCCCTTGGAGCACGCCGGCAATCCGACCGTCGTCACACAGAGCAATCGGAGGCTACCGAGAAAGGCTCACTGGTGATGGGCGGGGCGTCGTTGTCGGCGATGATCAGCTGGAGACGGTCACCGTAGGCGTCGGCGAGTGTCTTGAGCCGGTTGCAGATCTGTTCTGCCCGCTGCCTGTCTGAGGCGTTGTTACCGAATGCTTTGCGAGGGGAGTCGATCATGAGAAGTGAGGGAACGAGGATGTCACGCCGCTCGCGACAGTACCCCGGCGGCGGGCCGAACCCGTGGCGGGTCTGCGCGCCTTCGCCAGCGTCGTCCGCGCCGGGTTGCCAGGATCCCGTGTCGTACGGTCCGCCGTCGCGGTTACCCACCGTGCGGTGGGCAGCTCCTGGACGGCGAAGGCGGTCTGGTCGTCACACCCCGGCCATCTTAACCAGCCCAGGCCCGGCGACATGCGCTTCGTTGATCGGCTCCATGTCTGGCACTATGCGTCGGCCCCACCGGTGGTTTTCCCATACCCGGGTCTTCACGCCACTGGGTGCCCGACGACGGCAGGCGGGTGGTCAGGTACGGGTACTGAGGTAGCGTACGGCCGGACGGCTGTTCGAGCCTCGCCCTGTGTACCTTCGTAGCAGGCCGCGAGGTCTACACCTACGAGCGTAAATGGGCGATGGCACCGTCCTCGCCCCTGCTGGGCGAGGCTGACCGGAAGGCACGCTGAACATGACCGGGCAACGCGACCGTTGGGCGGAACTGACCGGCGGACAAGCCGGAGAAGAGTACGCTCAGCGTTTCGCGCGTCTCGCCGAGTCGGGCCACGACATCCACGGCGAGGCCGCCTTCTGCACCGCGCTGCTGAAACCCGCCGCCCGGATACTCGACGCCGGCTGCGGAACTGGCCGGATCGCTATCCGGCTCGCCGAGCTGGGCCACTACTGCACCGGCGTGGACGTCGACCCCTCGATGCTCGCCGTCGCCCGCCGTGATGCCCCTACGCAGGAGTGGCTCCTCTGCGACTTGACCCTTCTGGACGCCCTCGGCCTGAATCCGGGCTTCGACCTGGCGCTCGCCGCCGGAAACGTCATCCCCCTGCTGGCCCCCGGCACCGAATCAGCCGTCGTCCGGCAGTTGGCCGCCGCACTGCGCCCCGGCGGGCTGCTGGTCACGGGCATGGGACTGGACACAGCACACCTGCCGCTGCCGGAACCATCGGTGACCCTTACGGAGTTCGACCACTGGTGCACCCAGGCTGGCCTGATCCTGACGCAGCGCTACGCCACCTGGAGCGGCGATCCCTTCTACCAAGGCTGCGGCTATGCCGTCAGCGTGCACTCGCGCCCCACCACGTGAGTCCGCGCCCTATCCGCGACCGTCCTCTTCACGTAGAAGACCACGGGCCATGGCGAAGCCGAAGGCTTCGGACGAGGACCGAGTCCGGCACCCTCCGCGACGATGTTGGCTGGTCGGCGATCGCTGACCACGTCGGCGCATGACGGTGTGCGCCGGGCACGTGCCCGCGTGATCCCCAGTATCAGGGACACTTCCTACGGCGGATACCCCATCGAGGTCCGCCGCAACACTTTCCACGGGCCGGTGCAGGTGAAGGGCGCCCAGCGCAGCCACGGCTGAGGAACCGTCATGGGCAGCGAACGCGACAGCATCGATGTGCATGGCAACTACATCGGCGGGCCGGCACAAGTGTCCGGAGCACAGCACAACTACTTCGCCGTCGGCCCCGCAGCCGCTCCGCCGCCCACTGCGCCGAGCAGGCGGATCCGCTGGCTTTCGGAGTCCACCGACCCAGGCTGCGCGAGGACCAGGCCGTACTGACGGCGCCTCAGCTCCGCAGTCATCATGCTCGGAAGCCTCCTCGAAGGCGTCTTCGTCCACCAACCGACGTCAGGCCCGCAACCGTGCCGCTGCCAAGGCCTGCCCGCGACACCCGGCTGCAGGATCTCATCCAGCACGCCGATACCAATCGGTGGATCGACCAGGACGCGAAAATGGCCTCGGACCTGCTGCGGACCTACCGCAACCTGGTTCACCCCCTCGCGGAGAAGCGAGCCAAACACAGTGCCGACTTCGATCCTGCCGACCTTTGCTGGTCCACGGTCAACGCTGTCCTCAACGACTTGGCGGCAAGCAGCCCCCACTGGAGGATCGAGAGGCGATCTTGGTTCGAGTGCTGCTTCGCACTCGAAGGCGCCCACGGCCTCGGCTGAACGTTCACCCATGCCGATCGACGAGGCTCGTGTCACGCACTACGCGGCACGGAGCGCCGGCGATCGCGGTCCATGCGAGGCGGGTGGACGCTTTGGGGCGGTGCCTAGGCCACGTCGTGGGCACCGGCCGCGTGTCCCGTTCGTCAACTCGGGCGCTCGTCCCGCGGCATGCGAAGAGGCGAGTAAGCCCTCGCATACAGGCCGCATCGCGGCGGGCGTGGCGGGAGGCACTGCCAGGACCTCGCGGCTGTCAGCGCCCCTTGGCAGTCACTCGGCCGCCGAGGCGGTCATCAGCGCCAGGAGGCTGGCGAACAGTAACCCCCTTGGGAGCGCTTGAGTTCGGGGCGTGTTGGCCTGGCGGGTTGGCTGGTGGGTGATCAGCAGGCGGCCTGCCGGGCGAGCACCAGTTCCGTGCTCGACTTGCGGCGGGTCGTCCGCCGGGCGGAGCGGTCAGAGACCAGTGCTGAGATCGCAAGGTGGGTCTCGGCGTAGATATCGCGGCGGCCGGTGAACCGCTGCAGGGGGCGCCACTGCTTGTACTCGGCGTTGGTGTGCTCCACGCAGACCCGCGCGGAGGACTGGCGGCGTCGCTGCTCGCGCCAGGCGTGCTGCTCGCCCAGCGGCGCGTCGTCCTTCGGCTTCTTCGGCGGGGCGCTGACCTGGCCGGGGAAGTCGTTGGCCAGGCCCTGGTAGCCCTCGTCGACCTCGGCCTTGACACTGAGGTGCCGGTGGAACTGCTCGGCGATGCCCTCGTGGAGGATTCGCCGGAATACGGCTCGGCTCGCTCAGTCTGAAAGTCGCCGCGCATGCCGACCGCCCGGTGGTCGTCGCCCGTGGAGATCTAGAAAAGGAGGCCGTGCGGTTCGCCCTCGCAGTACCTGACCGACGGCAAACCACCATGCGCCTGGTTGATGCCTGGACACCGGCTCTACCGGTCGGCCTCGTGTTGCCTCTTGAGGTGGTGGACCATCCTGACGAGCGGCTGCCCTCGCCCGCCGCCCACATCCGCAGCACAGCCAAGCGCGATCCAGAGGAGGCACATCATGACCACGCCGCCCGAGCTCACGGCTCAGGGACCGAGCGAGGCTCACGCCCCCGTCATCTGCTGGCACTCCTCGCGGACAAGCTCGGCGGCCTGGCCTTCGTTACCATCGGCTTCGGCGAATCCCAGATCACTTGCCGCCGGGCGCCACCACAAGCGCTCCGCAATGGTGCCCTCAGCCACTTGGGCACTGCTTCATCCAGCTCCGGTCTGCGCGGTAAGGCAGTCGGTGCCTCCATTCCTACGCGTCACCGGGGGTGTGCTGGCTCATTAGGGCGCGCCCACGAAGATGGATCACACGGTGCGCGGGCTCGAAGTCCTCGACATCGAGCTGAACGAGCTCTTCGCGCCGCAGAGCACCGTCATAGGCGAGCGTGACCATCAGCCGATTGCGCAGTGACTCCGCTGCGCAGGCGGCCAGGATCCGCTGCCAGACATCCTCGTTGGGGATCCAGGGAGCTTGCTCGATACGCCGTACGAGGCCCTGGCGGGGTCTGCGGCCGCCACGGCCAGCCTGCCCTCGGCGGACCGGGTTCTGCTCGCGCAGGCCGTCCTCCACCAGGTACTCGTAGAAGGACCTGACCGCGACCAGGCGCTGCTGGATAGTTGCGTTCGCCAAACCCGTCTCGGTCCGAGGCGGAGCCTTCGACGGCCGACGCGATGGCCGGTCCAGCATGTCCCTGATCCAGGCGGCGACGGTGTCCGCCCGGGCCAGCAACGGGTCCGTCCTTCAGCGGCACAGAATCGCAGGTGGTCCTCGACCGCCCGCATCGATCGTGTTGGGTGCTCGACCGATGTTCGCCATGGACTGCAGCCACCGTCAGGCCAGTTGATGTTCAGCGAGAGTGGGGAACTTGCCCCACGGGATGGGGGCCATGACAGCAGGCTGAGCGTTGTCCCGTAAATGATCTACGGTGTGCTGGCTGAGCTGCTCGCCTTCTCGGTCACCCGGCGAGGGCGAGGTTGTGGCAGGCGGGTGATGCCGAGCATGGCGTGGTGAACGCCGTCGCCCTTGAGGCGGCAGTCGCGCAGGATCTTCCAGGTCTTCATGCGGGCGAAGGCGTGCTCGACGCGGGCGCGGACTTTGCGGTGGGAGGCGTTGTGCTCCTCCTTCCAGGCCGGGAGTTCGCTCTGGCCTTTTTCTCGGCGGTGTGGGATGACCAGGCCAGTGCCGCGGTAGCCGCCGTCCGCGATCACGGTGCTCGTGCCGACGGCGCCTTTCGCCCCGGACAGTTCCCATGCCTTGCAGTCGTTGCGGTTGCCGGGTAGCGGTCGGCCGACGGCGACGACCAGGCGGGTGTCGGCATCGATGACGACCTGGTGGTTGGTGGAGTACCGGTAGTTCTTCGACTGCTCGGCGATGGTGTGGTCACGGGTGGGGACCAGGGTGCCGTCCACGATCAGAACGGTGTCCTTGCGGAACCGTTTGCGCTGCTGGAGCGCGAGCGAGGGGCCGAGGTGGTCGATGATGCGGTCGGCAGCCGACTTCGATACCCCGAACAACGGTGCCGGCTGCCGCAGCGTGAGGTTGGTACGCCAGTACGCGGCGACCAGCAGGACCCGGTCCTCCAGCGGCAGGCTCCACGGCCGGCCCTTGCGCACCGGGTCCGCACCTTCGCGCCGCAACGCGGTGATGAGCTTGTCGAAGTGACGTGGACTCAGCCCGGTGAACGGGGCTATCCAGGAGGGCTCCGACGCCGTGATCACACCAGACACGACAAGATCATGTCACCCACGACCGGCAGATTTCCTCCCGCGCCAGGGCCCGGTGTCCGACCCGCGACCTACGATGCCCGGATGCAGCCACACTTCACTGGCACTGCCCTGATCACCGACGATGTTCCGGCTCTCGCCGCCTTCTACGCCGCGGTCCTGGACGCAGATGTCGAAGGGAGCGACGCCCTCGCTCGGGTGAAAGTCCCCGGTGCCGTCCTGTCGTTCTTCTCCACACAGGGCATGGAGTCGATGGTGCCAGGATCGATGGCCGCCGCTGCAAGTGGAGGCTTCACCCTGGAGTTCCAGGTCACCGACGTGGACGCACGCCACGAACGGCTGCTGGCTCAGGGTATTGAGATCCTCAAACCGCCGACAACCCAGCCGTGGGGACGCCGCTCAGTATGGCTGCGTGACCCAGACGGCAACATCGTCAACCTCTACCACGAGGCGTGACGCCCCGGTCCGCTACCGCGCTCCGCTCATTGCGGGACACCCCTTAGTAGTTGCGACCGTGCCTACTTGCGCACGTGGAAGCGCAGCATGGTGACCCCGCCCGACTGGACGTTGCTGAACGGTTCCAGGTCGATCCGGCCGAGGCCCGGCGGCGCGAAGCGGACGCCGTCGCCGAGCAGCACCGGCAGCACGTACACCAGGATCTCGTCGACGAGGCCGCGCTGCAGGCACTGGGCGGCCACGTCGGCGCCGAGGATCTCCAGGTTCTTGTCGCCGGCGCCGCGGCGTGCCGTGGCCACGGCTTCCTCGATGTCGCAGGTGAGGAAGGTGACTTTGGGGTCCGGCTCGTCGGGTCGGCGGTGGGTGAGGACGAACTGCGCCCCGCCGTCGTAGTCGGTGTTCTCGTCGGACATGCGCTTGCCGACCTCGTACGTGCCCCGGCCGATGAGCATGGCGCCCGTGGCCGCCATGACCTCCGGGAACGTCGCCGACGTCATGTGCTCGAAGATCCAGTCCATCGTGTGGCCGGGACCGGCGATGAACCCATCGAGGGACATCACCCTGTTCACGACCACTTTGCCGGTGCTCGCATCCGTCATGCGTCTTCTCCAAGCAGGTGGAGGGCCGGGATCGCATCATAGGTCGGTGAGCAACATCTTCTCCGGCGGTAGCCACGACCTGGACCTGTCCAATGGCGCCACCGCGGTGTTCATCGACGTGCTGATGCTGGCCGTGTCCGATCTCGCCTCCGAGGACTGGGACTTCCGCTTCGCGGCGCTGCTGACCCTGCAGGACCAGAACGTCATGGGGCGCGGTGCCGTCGGGTTCGACCTGGCGGAGTTCGACTGGGGTGCGACGGAGCGGGAACGCGCCCGCGCGAAGGACTTCGTGCTGCGTGCCACAGCGCTCGCGGCGAGCGGACATCGCTGGAGCGAGCTGGGCTACCACCCGCCCCGCGTGCATGACTACCTGCACCGCTTCACGACCATGGTGGAGTCCTGCACCCCGCCCGCCGACAGCAGCGCCGCACGCGGCTTCCCCGGCCCGGACGAGACCGCGATGGCCTCGTGCGTGCGCCACCGCGTCCTCAGCGCGCTCCCGCTCTGGGACGGCTGCTTCCTCTGCAATCGGCCGCACTACTAGTACTCCAGCTGTAGATCGTGATCTTCATGTCTGGGATGCGGCTTGTCGTCGGTAATGACTGGTGCGGGATCGGTCCTGATGGCGGCGTCGCCAGTCGGACCAGCCGAGTCGGTGGGCCATGTCGTGCAGCGGCTGGACGACAACCGTGGTGAACAGGCGCTGGATCTCGTTGCAGGACAGCGGGACCAGGTCGGCTGGCCCAGGACGGTAGGCGTGTTCGTTTGCGCGGACGACCGCGAGGAAGGCGTGGGCGAGCATGGCCAGGGTGACCCAGCGGGCCCAGGAGGGGTAGCGGCGGACCTGGTGCTCGTCGAGTCCCGCCAGGCCCTTCTCGCTCTGGAAAGTCTCCTCCACCCGCCACCTGGAGCCGACGACCTTGACCAGGGCGGCCAGGGGAACCGGCCCGGTCGAATGACAGCGGTAGTAGGCGAGTTCGCCGGTGGTGCGGTTGCGGCGGATCAGCAGCTGACGCCTGCCCGGCCCTGAGTCGGCGAGGTCGATGACGGCCCAGTCGTAGAACCGCTGTCCCTTCGCATCGGGTCCGGCTGAGAGCTTCTGCCAGGCCCGCTTCGGAACCTTCTTCGCCAGCGCGTCGGCTCGGAAGGTGCCCGCGCTGGTGGACACTTCGGCCGAACAGGCCACCGCGAGGACATAGCCGATGCCGCGTTCCTCCAGAGCCGTGCGCAGTTTCGGGTTGCCGCCGTAGACCTCGTCACCGGTGACCCAGTCCACGTGGTGTCCGGCGTCCAGGAAGCGTTCGATCATCGTGCGGGCCAGTTCGGGCTTGGCCGCGAAGATGGTGTCCTCGCCGAGCCCCGCTGCCCTGCAGCGGTCCGGGTCGCATGTCCAGGAGCGCGGGATGTACAGCTCCCGGTCCACCGCCGCGTGTCCCCGCTCGCCCGCGTAGACGAGATAGACGGCGACCTGGGAGTTCTCGATCCGCCCGGCGGTGCCGGTGTACTGGCGCTGGACCCCGACGGTGTGGGTGCCCTTCTTCAGGTCACCAGTCTCGTCGACGACCAGCACCGCTTCCTCGTCGTGGAGGTGCTCGACGACGTATTCGCGCACGTCGTACGGCGTCGGCATCCCAGGAGGCCCGGCACAGTAGGTGCTGCATGCCGTGCGGGGTCCTCTCCCCGGCCCACTCCGCGATCGTCCAGCAGTTCTTGCGCGGCAGGTCCGACAGCAGGCCCAGCACCAACCGACCGGCCCGCAGCCGGGGTTCGACCCGGGCGAACCGGCCCGCAATCCGGCTCATGGCCACCTCGAACGCCTCCCACCACCGGGCGGGATCTATGCTGTGGCCTGCGGCCACCGTCTCATTGTTAGTCCACACAACTCACGATGATCAACGGTGGCCGCACCGCTGAGGTGTCTCCTGTCAGTCCCGGACGAGACAGAACGGGTGACCTGCCGGATCGGCGAAGATGCGCCAACTGCGCTTCCCGTCCCCCTCATCGAGCAGTGTGGCGCCCAGATTGAGAACGTCTTCCTGAGCTCGGTTCAGGTCCGGGACACCCAGGTCGAGATGGAACTGCTGGGGCCGAGCAGGATCCGGCCACCGTGGCGGCTGATGGTCTTCCACCCGCTGGAAAGCCAGCACGAGCCCGTCGGCGTGGAGCGTCGCCCAGCCGTCGCCGAGTGACCACCGCGGATCCGGCTGGTTCACTACGCCGCCGAGAAGCGACTGGTAGAACCGGGACAGCTCAACGACATCGGCACAGTCCAACACCACACACTGCAGCTTGGCGATCATGAAGGGCAGCGTCTCACGGCGCCTGATCACGATCTACAGCTGGAGTACTAGCCCGGCTCGATTCCACATAAGGCCCCCGAGGCAGCTCGACTTCGGCGTGTCAGCCAGTCCGAGCGACGTCAGGTAGCGCATGCAGTCGGAGCGCGACCAGCCCATGTCGATGGAGGGCCCGGAGTTCAGTGGAACTGAAGTCTCTTCACTGTGAACTTCGGGTGGTGGTGCGGTCTGGGTGGGGGCAAGTTCTGAAGTTCGTCGGCTACTCCTGGGCGGGACGGTGGGCGGAGACGGGTTGGACGGCTTACCTATTGGGGTCCGGTGGGTGGGTATGTCGGGCAGGTTATGCGGGATGCTGTGGTGGGGCAGGTGCAATGTGTGAGGCTCCGGGTGTTGCTGTTAGTGATGGGTGGCTTTGTCTACCGGGCGTCGGCCGGGTGATCGGTCGCGCTAGGCAGCTCAGCTCGCCTCTGCCACGTGTGCGCGGGCTGGATATTCTCCGGATATGAAGATCGTGGTGGGGGGCCTCGCGGCCGGGTTGGGGTTCGGGGCGGTTACCTCGCTCGTCAACGCGCTTTCGTCGCCGTACGTGGAGCTCGGGATGCCGCTCGTCGGCACCGTCTGGGCCAAGGCTGCCAAGGTGCTCAGCCTGCTGATGGACGCAGGCTGGTCATGGGCCGCGTTGGCGGTGGGGATGGGTTGGTTGGCCGGGACATGGGCCCGAGGCGCGCTGGTTGGGGCTTTGGCGCTGATCGCGGCCTCGGTGGCGTATTACGTGACTGACGCCTTCGTTCTGGGGGCACCGCTGGCCTTGTTCGCGACGGAAACCGTCATGTGGTCGGCGGCGGGTCTGCTGTTCGGGTTGGTCCTGGGTGTGGTGGGTGCAGCCATCAGGCGGCCTGGGCTGATCGGCTTGCTTGCAGCGTTGACGGTGCCGGTGGGTGCTGCGGTGCAGATGGTCGTGATGCCGCCCCGGCCTCACCTCACCTTGACCCCGGCAATTGTTCTCGCCGAGGTCATCGTCTGGACAGCTGCTGTGCTTGGTGCTGGCTGGGCTGTCTACCGTTTTCGGGCCGCGAGGATGTAGTCGGGGCCGGCCAGTGAACCATCGTGGGTAACCCGTCCTGTTCATGGGCGAGCCGATCGCCGCACATCTCGGGATCTCGGCTCAGTTGCTGCCGAAACTCGTGAACAATTCGATGCGGTGTCAGGGTCTGGGGGCTCCCGAACCGCTGCTGCGGCGCTGCTCGATCTTGTGGACAGAGCCAGTCATGGTGGTGACGTGTCGTCTTCGAGGATCAGGCGAGCCGCTTGTGCGTATCGGATGGCGCTGGCGGTGCTGATGCCGAAGACGGCGGCAAGGTGCAGGGGGTCGGGGCCGCGGTTGAGGGCTTCCTCCAGCCAGCGGTCCATGCGGAGCCGGTCGAGGGTGGCCTTGTGGCCGCGGAACAGGTTGTTGATGTAGTAGCTGGTGACGGGCCGGGTGTCGTAGGCGGTGCGTCCGGAGACGAGCAGGTGGGGGTTGGCGGTGGATGGCCAGCGTGCTCTGCGGTGGACGAGGTAGTCCTTGATGACTTTGAGGGACAGGTCGTCGAGCTGGCGGACGTGGCCGGCGACGGTGATGCGCCGGTCGCCGAGGTCTACGTCGTCGAGTTGGAGTCGGCGGATGTCGCCGGGGCGAGCGGCGTGCACTGCGGCCAGCACGAGGGCCAGGCGGTGCTCGGGTGTGGCCGCAGCGGCGACGACTTGCTGGTAGTCGGTTTCCGAAAGGGGCAGGATCGCGGAGAGCGAGACGCCGCCTGGGGCGAGTCGGGTGGTGGGGTTTCGGAAGATCCGCCGTTGTGAGCGCAGGTAGCGGAACAAGGAGCGCAGCGAGATCAGTGCCTGTGTTCGCGCGCTGCCAGCGGGTAGTGCTGCCAGGCTCTGTCGGACGTCGTCGGCGGTGATCTCTCGCAGGTGATCGTGGGAGTTGGACCACGCGATGAGCAGTGGCGCTGCGGTGCGCAGATACTCACCGACGGTCTCGCGGCTGCGCGGGCGGGTCCGATGCGTGCCGTTGAGCAGGTGGCGGAGCCAGTCCTCGGTGTCGGCGCGGATCGCGGGGGCGACGCTGTTCAGTTGTCGGTCGAATGCCCGGTCCAGAGAAGAGGGCCGGTCATCATCGAGCATGCCGAGCTCGGCGAGCAGCGCGGCGGTGCGTTCGACCGGCAGCCTCCGGGCCGCTGCCAGCGGCTGAAGTTCGGAGTAGCGGACCGGCTCGTCGGCAGGGCGGCAGCACAGGGCAGTGAGCAAGGTGGTGCGGACCTCGGCAAGGAGCCTCACCGACCAGCCATGTGCGTCGGATGCGGCTTCGGCGGCATGCCAGGCCCGGGCGATGTGGTCGACCGCCAGGGCCTCGGTCAGCCATTGCTCGTGTGTCGAGGGCCGGCGAAATCGGGTCAGGTCACGGTGGGTGTCGAACAGGCGGAGTTGGCCGGGGCCGACTGGGGGCTCGAATGGCACCGGCGGCGGTAAGTTCCGCCGCTTTGAGCTCCTCCTGCGCGCGGGGGTCCGGAGGCTGACATCCGTGTTGGCGATGGACAGTTGATGGGAGTCGATCTGTTGGAGGAAGCCGAGCAGGGGACCGCAATGCGGGATTCCCGTCCCGGTGGTGATGCGGTTGATATTCGCCCGGCGGTGCCCCTCACGCCAGCACAGGCGGCAGTAGCCGTCCTTTAGGGCGATGTGCCGCCGGCAGGCTTCGCAGCGGTCGACTTGATGGTGGCGGTCGAATGAGTAGCAGGCGGTGCACCGTCCGTACCACCACAGCGGTCCCCATGCGAAGCAGTCGATGCAGGACCCGACCGGTCGCCGGTCGTAGCGGGGACTGGTCACAGCGGCGGTTTGCTGCGGCCGTGTGGATTGCGCGGCCGGATGACGGGCGACGGGGTCTGTCCCGATGCGGTGGCCGCTTCGCCCTCGGCATCCGGCTGTGCGGTCACGGTCTCGGGTTCGCGGATCAGCAGTTCCTCCGGACTGCAGTCGAGCACCGCGCAGAAGACTTCCAGTTCGTCGAGTTTGATGCTGTTCGGCTGCCCGGACCATAGACCTGAGAGCTTGCCGGCGCTCATTACCAGGCCGCGTGCGGCGAGCATGCGCTGCAGTTCGCTGGCCTTCCAGATGCCGCGGTTGGCGGCGGCAAGCCGCAGGTTCCACTTCATTGAGAGAGTCCTTCGAGGCGGTGTGCCGCACGTTGTTGGCCGCGCAGCCAGGCGTCTTCGATGTGGGTTTTCTGGACGTGTACGTAGCGCATCGTGGTGGCCACCCAGTCGTGGCCGAGCAGCTCCTGAATCGCCAGCAGGTCCATGCCGGTCAGGTAGAGCTGGCTGGCGCAGTAATGCCGCAGCACGTGCGGCGTCAGCCGCCCGGACCAGGTGGGGAGATGCCGTTCGACGGCCTCGTTCAGCCCGTCGCGCAGTGACTGGGCACTGACCTGTTTGCAGGTCCCGTCCGTGCTCTTGCGCTCCGAGGGCAGGAGCGGCACACCTGGCCGATCCCACTCGTCATCGAAGTGACCGCGAACGTGCTCGACATACCACTGGGCGGTTGCCCGGGCGCCGTTGATCAACGGGACCAGTCGCTGCTTCGGCCCCCTGCCGCGGGAGCCCTTGCCGTAGCGGACGTGCAGCTTGCCGAACGTCCCTACCTCCCACTTGATGTCGTCCAGATCGAGTCGCCGACACTCGGTAATGCGTAGGCCGACCTGCGTCATCAGCCGTGCTGCCGTGAAGTTGCGTGCACCGGTGGCGAACTTGCGGCAGGTCTCCAGCTCGTCAGCCCACCCCTGGAACAGAGCATTGATCTCCCGTTCGGATGGCGGAACGCGGATCAGCAGCTGCGTCGTTCCCCGCTGCCGATTCATCTCGTCCAACGGGCACTGCACCGCAGTTCCGGTCAGGTTGTATAGCTCGACCGCGTGACGCAATTCCAGGTACTGGAAGAAGACGGACAGCGCGTCGGCCTTGCCTCGCCGGGTGGTCGGCGCGAGATGCCGGGTCACCCGCCCGAAGTACGCATCGGCGTCCTTCGGCTCCATCTCCCATAACGGCCGACCAAACCAGTCCCGGATCTGCTGAAGATCAATGAGGTCGTTGCTGATCGTCGTGTCCGCCGTACTGGCGGCAGCCCTTGCCAGGACGAACCCCGACAGCACATCGGTCTCGAATGCAGCCAACTCCTCGGGCCCAGCAGGGCTCCGCGCATCGCGTAGGTCTCGTACAGCAGTCAGTCCCACGAGCCCCTCCAAGCGAGTTCACGGATGCGGCTGAGTCGTCACACTAGAGGATGAAGTCTCATCAGGGGTGAACTTTCATCAGAACGGCTGCGGGTGACCCTGGCGAGTGCTTGTGGCCCTCGGCCCGCTGGCCAGCCGTTGGCGAACCGGGCGGCGTCGGCTGCCTTCTGTGGGGAACTCCGGGCAACTGACTTAAGCGGATGCCGGTTGCGCATGTACTTCACATCGGCGTCCTTGGCCCGATGGAATTCATCGGTGGAAATGCCAACCCACTGCTCGACGAACACGCCCTTGGGGATGCGTGCCGGATAGGGGTAGCCGAGGAGTTCCCGGACCTTCTTCTTGATCGGCTTTATTTTGTATTCCCCGGTGCGTCTCTGCACTTCACTCTCATGAGTGAAGGCGGGGATGTGGCTCGTCAAAGGGCCTCCGAGATGGATGGGATGGGGTCAGGGGTGGTGGCGGCGCCGGCGGCCGCCGGGCAGATCCCCCGGCATCGGTAAGATCAGCGCTCTCATGGGGGGTGCGATGCGAACATCGGGGCTGGGCGGCGAGGGGCAGAAGTACGCGCTGACCTCGGATAAGGACGACAGCGATTTCTGGGGCTTCGCTCACGAGGCAGAGGGGTTGTTCACGCCCCTGCCGGGTGAGGAGGGCGCGCGCCGAGTGCACCTCGCGGGTTGCCTCCCGCAGGGTGGCCTACCGAGGTGCGTTGACCACGTCGGCAGTCGTCGTGCCGTGGCGGGGAACGCCTGGTTCGAGCTCCTCGACGGTGACGGTGCCACCATGGGGTCCTACTTCGTCAACGAGGTCACCGTCATCGACGTCAAGCCCTCCGCCAGCGGTGTCGGCCTCGTCGACCTCACGGTGACGCTCTGGTGCGAGAACGCCCTGCCCGGAGCTGAACGACCGTGGGAGCTGGTCCGCACCGGTCGCCTGAACCACACCGGAATGTGGTACGAACCGGCGAACCAGTGGGCCTGCCCGGCGTGGCCGGTGTGGAACTGCACGAACGCGTCGCCGTCCGGGCTCGTCGCGGTGAACTGCCCATCGCGTTCGGTCTTCCAGCGCTGCTGCTGAAGCGGGGCCCTCCCGGTAGACCCAGCTTGCCGACATGTTCAGCATCGCTGCGAGCTCATTGATATCCATGAGGACGGGCTCCACTCGGCGGGTCCTTCGAGGAGGGTTGGGCGAAGGCTGGATGCCATCAGGAGGGGTGTTCGCGGCGTCGAGCATCGGAGTCCTTAGGCGGGTATCGGTCAACACATCTTCCGCAGTGCGCTACTGCCACGTATCGCACACGGACGACATCTATGCTCCGGAGCATCACCGGTTTCCATAACCGGGGATTCGCTGCTATATACGGTCGGTCCGCCGGCAGGTTTGGTGTCCATGGGCGGTCGGTTCGCGGGCGTTGGACAGATTGGCTCGCTGTGAGCCGGAATCGGGTACGTCTTCGCAATCGTCGGGGAGCCGGCCGAGTGAGATGCGGCGGAAGTCGCCGTGAGATTGCAGTTGGGCGTGGCGCGTGGCTGCCAGAGTCCGGTGGAGTAGGTCAGGTGCTGCCCAGGGCTTGGGTGAAGTCTGATCCATTGGCCTCCCATCGGTCGACGTCGAGGCTGATCGGCTGTGCCATTGGCACAGTCAACGGCACGACAGTTGAGCCAGTGGACCCGGAGGTGGTTATCTTTGTCCTATCCATGTACTTGCGGCGCCGCGTAGCGCCGGACGGCGACGATGCCGGGTCCGGACCGCGGTGCCTTCGTCGTGCCTGCTTGTTGCCCGCCACCCGGGACGACCGTGGGCAGGACGCGTACTACCGCAAGGGGGGCGGCACACCGCCGTGAAGAGGATGTTCGTGGCTCCGGACCCGGGGCGCCTGAGGCTGCGGAACGCGACCCGCGCTGTCCTCGGTGTCGCCGCCGCTGTCGCCGTTTCCGAACTGTGCGGGCTATCGCTCACCGCATCGATCACCGGAGGGCTCGCGGCACTACTCGCCCTCTTCACGGTCACCGATGCGACCGTCCGTAACCAGCGGATCACCACCGCCCTGCTTCCCATCGCCGGATTCCCCGTGCTGGCGCTTGCCACCACACTGCACGGCATCACCCCGGCCCGTGACGCCGCGTTCCTGGCCGTCGTCTTCTGTGGGGTCTATGCCCGCCGCTGGGGCCCGCGAGGCCACGCGCTCGGGATCTTCGCGTTCATGAACTTCTTCATCGCGCAGTTCCTGCACGCGGTTCCCGCTCAGCTGCCCGAGCTATACACCGCCGTGGGCCTTGCCCTCTCCGTGGCCGGCGCCACGCGCTTCGTGCTCTGGCCCATCGAGCGTCACACCCCACCTGCGGCAGCCCCGCCGGCCCTGCCCGGCATCGGATTGGCGCGGCCCACCACCCGGCAAGCCTTCCAGGCCACTGCCGCGTCGACTCTCGCGCTTTTGGTCGGGCAGCTGCTCTCCGAAGAACGCTGGTACTGGGCCGTCGGTACTGTCTGGTGGATCTTCGTCAACACGGCTTCTCGCGGCGAAACCCTGATCCGCGGTTTCCGCCGGGTCTTCGGAACTGTGATAGGTATCGCCGTCGGTCTGTTCGTCGCCATCCCGCTGCATGGCGCGCCCGCGCCGACGGCCGCCCTGGTTGCCGTCTGTGTCTTCGGCATCTTCTACACCGCCGCCGTCTCGTATTCCTGGATGATGCTGGCAGTGACGGTTATGGTCAGCTTGCTCTACGGCCTGCTGGGCGTGCTGGACCCCGGCCTGCTCGGGCTCCGTCTTGCAGAGACCGGTGTGGGTGCGCTGTGTGCCGCGCTGGCCGTGGCCCTCGTCCTGCCGGTCACCACCCACGCCACGAACGATGCCTGGATCCAGCGGGCACTGCACTGCGTCCACGCGGCCACCGCCGAAGCGACCGCTCGCCTCGCTGGAGACCCGAAGGGCGATCCTGCCCCGCACGCCGCCGAACTGGAACTGCTGCTCGGCCGGGTACGGATGGCGCTCGCCCCGTTGATGCACCCTTTGACTCCCTTCCATGCTCGGAAGGCCCGTGCCTGCCAGGTCATTGAGCTGCTCGACGACTGTGCCCGGGAAGTGCGGGGTCTGGTGTCCGTTGCCGCCGATCCTGTCGCGTCGCACGACGACCGTCTGGCCGCTGCCTGCTGGCGCGTCGAGGCAGCGGTGGAAGCACTCACTGTCAGTGACCTGGGGCGCAGTCGAGTGGCGTCCACCAGCGGCGAGATGCCTCAGCAGTACGAGACGGAGTCGGCCCTCGTGCATCTGCGTGGCTTGGAGAAGGCTCTGTCGGAGCTGGCGATGCCGCTTGGGTCGTCTCCGCGCCCTCCACTTGTCCGTTCCTGAATGGGAGGAAGAGTGTCGACCTACGGTCCGAGGCGCTCCCTGACAGACGGCTCATAGCCGCTCGTTGAGGATCTTGGCTGCTCTCGTGATGGAGCCCGGCACGAGGTGCCGGTAGATCCGGTAGGTGACCTCGTTTGATTTGTGTCCCATCCACTCGGCGACATCAGTGATCGGAATTCCGTGGGTAAGGCAGTTCGATGCGAAGTAGTGGCGGAGGAAGTACATCGTGTACTTGACTTCTACACCCGCCCGTTCGAGACACCTGTCCCATCGCCACCGCAGGGTCTGTTTTCCGTAGTAATAATGCTGCATATGCTGGTTGCCGGAGCCATTTCCCTTGACAAGAAGGTATCCGTTCTTGTCGGTGTCATACGTATCAGTAAAATATGAGAAGAAGTCGTGGGTTTTTCTGGGGAGTGGCACTTCGCGGAACTCTCCGCGCTTGCGGTGCTTGAGTGGTGCGGGCTGGACCTTATTGCTGTGGATCTGTTCGTTGATCCGATAGACATCGTCAGCCACAATCGACTTGATGTTTGCGGCATGAGCTTCTCCGTTGCGATGGCCGCACCAGACATGAGCTCAATGACAAGGCGGAGGTCGTCGTCCTCGGCTGCGTCGCGGATGGCATTGAGCTCTTCGAAGGTCGGAATGATCACCTCATTCGGGTGTGAATGTACCGACGCGGCGACTCCCGACGCGCGGGTTGATCTGGGTCTTGAGGCCGCGCTCGTACTGTTCGATGGTGTTGGACTCCAGGCCACGCTTCCGATTCGAGATGTACCGAGCCGCGAAGTCCTCGAACCGCATCTCGGCTATCTCCTGGGCTTCTGTGTTCCCAGTCTTGAGCGGCCCCTTCTTTGCCTGGTAGATCTCGGTGAGCCGAGTCGTCGCCTTGTCCTGAGTGGCGTAGCCGGCCTCTTCGCGCTGCCGACCTGTGGCATCCCGGTACCTGATCTTGTAGGGGTGAGGGCACTTGGACCAGCGGCTCGGGGGATGTTCGCATTCCTTGAAGAAGGTGCCCATGCCGCGGGTGAGGGTCTTGGTGGCCACTGCTTGGTTCTCCAGGGTTGGGGTCGTTTTGGTTTGAGGAGCTGAGCTGAGCTGAATCGGGCGGGTGCAGATGGGCAGTCAGGTCTGGTTCGAAGGCGTTCCATTGGTGAAGAAGGCCGTTGTGGACAATGGTCATGGTCCGGGGAATCCCCGATTTCCGTAACCGGGGATCGCGTGCTACACGTGACCGCTGTCCTGCGCACAGGCCTGTTGCGAGTCGGCTGCTGCCCGTGCGAGCTGTCGGCTCAGGCGAGGAAGCTTGGGGCGTAGGAGCTGGTTTGAGGGTGTGCCACCGCAGCGCAGGCGAACCGTCAGCAGATGGGATGGACCCGTCGAGATGTGACAGGGCTTCGCTACGTCACGGATAGCGCACCGGTCTTCAAGCGCGAGCGGTGTAGCGACGATTCCCGCCATCGGCGCGCGACATGCTGATGCTGACTCTTTGCTGACCCCCTCTCGGCCGACAGCCTCCTGACCTGCGAGAACCGCTGCACCACAGCATTCATGATGCTCTGCGTGACCCTCCTCGCCGGGCTGCTCTACGGCCTCCTCGGCGTGCTCGGCCCCGGCCTGCTCGCCCTGCGGCTCGCCGAGACCGGCGTCGGAGCGCTCGGCGCCGCGCTGGCCGTGATCCTGGTCCTGCCGGTCACCACGCACAGCGTCACCGACGCCTGGATCCAGCGGGCCCTGCGCTGTGTCCACGCCTGCACCGCCGAGACCGCCCGGCGCCTGGCGGGCGCGGCCGACGCCGATCCGGCCCCGCGGGTGGCGGAACTGGAGCAGCTGCTCGCCCGGGTACGGCTCTCGGTCGCCCCGCTGGTGCACCCACTGAACCCGATGCTCGGCCGCAAGCGACGCGCCCGGCACGTGCTGGCCCTTCTCGACGACTGCGCCCGGGAGATCCGGGGCCTGGTCGCCGTCGCCGACCCGGAGGCCTCCCACGACGCCCGGCTGGCCGCCGCCTGCTACCGCGTGCAGGCCGCGGTCGAGGCGCTCACCGAGGGCGGAGACGTCTCGGTCCAGGCGGACGGCCTCCCCGCGACGGAACCCGCCCTGGCCCACCTCCACGGCCTGGAACGGGCCCTGGCGGAACTCGCCCGCCCCCTCCGCACGCCGTCGGGTTCGCCGCTGGTCGACGCGTGAGCGCTGTACGGCGTTGAGCCGGCGCTGGCCGGCTTCGCTCGGTGGCTGTGCGCGCGGTCGGGTTGCCGCCGGCCGGGGCTCCGGCGCTGTACGCCCCTGAGCGGGCGCCGACCGGGCTCGCTAGGCGGTTGTGTCGCCGTCGGGTTCGCTGCTGAGCGGGTGCCAGGGCTCGCTCGGTGGCGGTGTGCGCCGTCGGGATCGCGGCTGGTCGGGACTTGAACGCTGCGCGCCCTGCAACGGGCGCCGGCCGCGCTTGCCCGGCCGCTGTGTATCCCGTGGCTCGCTGTTCGCTGCTCGCTGCTCGCTGATCGCCGGGCGGCAGCGGGACCGGCTCAGTCCTTGACCGTTTGGTCTAGACCGCGCATGATCGGCTGCGACGGCATTCCGGACGGTTGAGGGACGAGAGGGGCCAGCGGTGGCGGACGGCGGCAGGCGGCGGGCGTACATCGGGTCGTTCACGGCGGCCGGCGGCCCCGGGGTCGTGACGGCGGCCGTCGATGCCCGCAGCGGCGCGCTGACCGCCCTGAACAGCGTCAACGCCGTCCCCGACCCCGCCTACCTGGTCCTGTCCCCCGATACGGACACCCTGTACGCGGTCAGTGAGACGGCCGAGGGCGCGGTGGCCGCGTACCGCGTGGACGGGGACACGCCCGAGCCGGCCGGGCCGCCCGTGCCCGTCGACGGGAACGGGCCGACCCACCTCAGCCTGTTCGCCGGACACGTCCTGACCGCCAACTACGGCTCCGGCAGCGTCACTGCCCTCCCCCTCCGCCCGGACGGCACCCTCGCCCGCTCCGCCGCCCACGTGCTCCAGCACACCGGCGCGGGCCCGCACACCCCGCGCCAGCAGGGGCCGCACGCCCACCAGGTGCAGCCCGACCCGAGCGGCCGCTGGGCCGTCAGCGTCGACCTCGGCACCGACTCCGTGCGGGTCTGCACGCTGACGGACGGCGCCCTCGCCCTGCACCGTGAGACCGCCCTGCGGCCCGGCTCGGGCCCGCGGCACCTCGCCTTCCACCCGGACGGGTCGTACGCGTACATCGTGAACGAACTCACCCCCTCCGTCACCGTCTGCCGCTGGGACGCGGCCGAGGGCGTGCTGACACCGCTGACCGAGACCGCGGTCCTGCCCGGCGCGCCGGCGGGCGACGCCTACCCCTCCGGCATCGTCACCTCGCCCGACGGCCGCTTCGTGTGGACCGCCACCCGCGGCGAGGACGTCCTGTCCGTGCTCGCCGTCGAGGGCGAGGAGCTGCGGCTGATCGCCACGGTGCCCTGCGGCGGCCACTGGCCACGCGCCCTCACCGCGTCCGACGGTTTCCTCTACGTCGCCAACGAACGCTCCGGCGACGTGACCTGGTTCGCCACCGATCCGCGCACGGGCATCCCGCGACGCGCCGGCTCGATCAGGGTGACGGCGGCCTCGTGCGTGATCCTCGGCTGACGGATGGCGCGGGGGCGTGCCGCCCGGACGACGAGGGCCCGCTCCGAACCGGAGCGGGCCTTCTCGGTCGTACCGGGGGACGTCAGCGAACCGGCGTGCCCTGAGCCTGCTGCGGCGCGATCCCCAACGCCGTCGTGTACTTGGCCAGCGCCAGCTTCCCGACCGCCGGGTACGGCCCGAGCGACTCGGCGGCGGAGCAGTCCGCCTCCTTCGCGGCCTCCTCGACCAGCCCCGGCTCGATCTCCGGGCCGATCAGATACGGCGCGAGGGCCAGCTGCTGCGAACCCGAGGAGCGCAGCTGCTCGGCGACGGACGCGATGGAGCCCTCCTGGTCCAGGGCCGCCGCCATCACCGGCACCGCGAGGCGCGCGGCGAGCAGCATGCCGGTGATCCCGGCCGCCTGCACGGCCTCGTCACCGCCCACGGACGCCAGGATGATGCCGTCGGCGGCGGTCGCCACGGTGAACAGCCGGGCGCGGTCCGCGCGGGCCAGCCCGGCCTCGGAGAGCCGCACGTGCAGCGCCTCGGCGAGCAGCGGGTGCGGACCGAGGACGTCGGTCAGCTCGGCGGCGATCCGGCTCTCCATGACGGCCTGGCGGACCCGGCGCAGCAGCGCGCTGTCCGGACCGGCGAGCAGCGGTACGACGACGGCGACGGGCCCGTCGGGCTCCCTGACGTCCATGCCGGCGGCACGCGCCTGCTCGAAGCGGGCGGTGCGCTCCTCGGCGGCGTACGTGAGCACGGCCTGAAGCGTGGGGAACTCCGCGTTGTCCCCGTCGAGGTACCCGATGCGGGCATCGAGGCCCGGCAGCTCGGAGCGGGCGATGCTCACGACCTCTTCGGCGAGGCTGCGCGTGGCGCTACTGGGCGTGCCCGGCACGGCGAGGACGAGCACGGGCGCGCCCTCGGGAGCCACCAGCGGCTCCGGACGGCGGTGCCGTCCGGGCTGGCGGGGTCGCGGCATTCGTACTGGGAGGCCGGACTCGGGTCCAGTGGGGGAACTCATGGCGCCGCATGTTACTGGCTTCTTGGGCTCCCCTGTTCGGGGAGGGGGCAGGTGAGCGGTATCCGTCCGGTTTTGTCTGATGAGTTACGTACGGATGGAATGACGTGCGGATGATGCGTGATCGGATCAATCACCCGACAGGGTGGTCACGCTCAGCATGGTCTCGTCACCCGGCAGGGTGAGCGGACCGGCGCTCAGCTCGGCCGCCATGCGCACCGAGCCGTGCAGCGGATCGCCCTCGGCCGGCACCCGCCGCGCGTGCGGGAGCCGCTTCGCCAGTTCCTCGTCCAGCGGTGCGAGGAGCGGGTCGCCGATCCTGAACAGGCCGCCGGTGACGGCGACGCGCGAGGCGCCGCCGGAGGGGCACACGGCCGCCGCGGAGTCGGCCATGTGCCGGGCGGCCGCGCGCAGGACGCCCGCCGCCACGGGGTCCTCCTCCGCGCAGTCGGCCACCCGGGGCGCGAACGAGGCGAGGACGGCGGGCCGGTCCGGCCGCGGATACAGCGCGCCGGGCAGCCCCGATACGGGGCCGAACGCCTCCTCGGCGCATGCCAGTAGCCGGGCCGAGCCGCCCTCCCGCCCGTCGTGGGCCCGCAGCGCGGCCTCCAGCCCGGCCCGTCCGATCCAGGCACCGCCGCCGCAGTCGCCGAGCAGATGCCCCCAGCCGTCCGCCCGACGCCAGCCCGTCAGGTCGGTGCCGATCGCGATCAGTCCCGTACCGCCGGCGATCACGGCACCCGGCCGTGGCCCGAGTGCACCCACGTACGCGGTCACCGCGTCGGCGGCCAGCGCGACCTTCCGTACACCGAACTCCCGGGCCAGGGCACCCGGCAGTTCGGCGCGCAGCCCGGCACCGAGGGAGGCGAGCCCGGCCGCGCCGACGACGGCGGCGGTCAGTCGCACTGGACCGGCCTGCGCGGTCAGGGCACGCACCAGGGGCGCGAGCCGCGCCATGAAGTGCTCGGGGTCGATTCCCCGGTCGCCCGTGCGCACCGGCTCATCGGACGCCCGCCGGGCGAGCGGCCCTCGCTCGGCGGTTCCCACCACCACCCGGAGCCCGGACCCGCCGGAGTCCACGGCGAGAAAGCCGGAGCCTTCCGGTGCCCCGGTCACGGCAGGCGCCAGTCCACCGGTTGGCCGCCCTGACGGATCAGCAGGTCGTTGGCCCGGCTGAACGGGCGGGAGCCGAAGAATCCCCGGTCCGCCGACATGGGGGAGGGGTGGGCGGATTCCACGGAGGGCAGGTCGCCGAGCAGGGGGCGCAGGTTGCGGGCGTCACGGCCCCACAGGATGGACACCAGCGGCTTGCCGCGCGCCGCCAGGGCCCGGATCGCCTGCTCGGTGACCTCCTCCCAGCCCTTGCCCCGGTGGGCGCCGGGCTTGCGCGGGGCGGTGGTGAGCGCCCTGTTGAGCAGCAGTACGCCCTGCTGCGTCCACGGCGTGAGGTCACCGCTGGACGGCTGCGGCAGTCCCAGATCGGCGTTCAGCTCGCGGAAGATGTTGATGAGGCTGCCGGGCAGCGGACGCACCTCGGGCGCGACCGAGAACGACAGCCCCACCGCGTGCCCCGGGGTCGGATACGGGTCCTGACCGACGATCAGGACCCGTACGTCGTCGAAAGGCTGCTGGAAAGCCCGCAGCACGTTCGGCCCGGCCGGGAGATAGGTGCGTCCAGCGGCGATCTCCGCGCGGAGGAAGTCCCCCATCGCGGCGACGCGTTCGGCCACCGGTTCCAGGGCCTTCGCCCAGCCCGCTTCGACGATCTCATGCAAGGGTCGTGGTGCCACGGGCGTCACCCTACTGCCGTACGGGCAGCGGCGATCAACCGGTGGCCAAGGGCCGCTCGTAAGCTCATCCCCTGCCTCGCCCCCCCTCGTCCCTGCCTCAGCCGACGACCGCGGCCCGCACGCACAGCACGTCCGGCAGATGCGAGGCGAGCTGCTGCCAGCTGTCGCCGTCGTCCGCCGAGGCGAACACCTCGCCGTTGCGGTTGCCGAAGTAGACGCCCGCCGGATTCGCGTCGTCCGTGCACATCGCGTCGCGCAGCACCGTGCCGTAGTGGTCCTCCTGGGGCAGCCCCGCCGAGAGCGGCTCCCAGCTCTTGCCCGCGTCCGCCGTCCGGTAGACCCGGCACCGGTGGTCGGCCGGGACCCGGTCGGCGTCGGCGTTGATCGGGAACACGTACGCGGTGTCGCCTCTGTGCGGATGCGCGGCCGCCGCGAAGCCGAACGTGGACGGCAGGCCCTCGCCGATGTCCGTCCAGTGCGCACCCGCGTCGTCGCTGCGGTAGACACCCCAGTGGTTCTGGAGATAGAGCCGGTCCGGGGTGGCCGAGTCCCGGGCGACCTTGTGCACGCACTGGCCGAACTCCGGGTTCGGGTCGGGCAGGAACACCGCGGAGACTCCCGAGTTGGAGGGCGCCCAGCTCGCGCCGCCGTCCAGCGTGCGGAACACACCGGCCGTCGAGACGGCGACCGTCACCGCCTTCGGGTCGCGCGCGTCGGTGAGCACGGTGTGCAGGCCCTCACCGCCACCGCCCGGCACCCACTTCGACCGCGTGGGGTGCTCCCACAGGGGCCGGACGAGCTCGAACGTCTCCCCGCGGTCCTCCGAGCGGTACAGCGCGGCCGGTTCCGTGCCCGCGTACACCACGTCCGGCTCGGCGGCGGCCGGGTGCAGCTGCCACACCCGCTCCAGGGACGCCCCCGTGTCCTTGGGGAACTTGACGGCCGGCCGGGCCGGTTCCGTCCAGGTCCGGCCCAGGTCGTCGGAGTGGAACACGGACGGGCCCCAGTGCGCGCTGTCGCCGCCGGCCAGCAGCCGCGGGGTCGCGGTGCGGGTGTCGATGGCGACCGAGTACACGGCCTGTGCGTTGAAGTAGGGACTCTCGTCGAACGCCCAGGCGCCACCATCCCGCCGGCGCCCGATGAACAGGCCTTTGCGCGTGCCCACGGCGAGCAGTACCTCGGTCATGCCGATCACCTCCGCGGCGTCGTCGTCGACGCCCTTGTCTCGGACACGGGCCAGTCTGCACCCCACCACTGACAGTCACCCCCGGAGCGCACTCCGGACCAGGTCAGCGCCGTGTCGGCGCCGCGTGCGGGCGTCCGTCACCCTCGTCCGCGAAGACGCCGCCACAGACCGCTGCGCCCGCTCGGGGGTACGTGCAGTGAGCATCCAGCGGCCGGCTTCCGTATGGGGAGGGCGGCGGGATGGTCATGCGCTCGTGAGGAGGAGCCTTCGATGGCGTTACGTGGTCCGAAGGTGTGGCTGTGGCGCTGGCGGCGCAATCCGCTCAAGCGGCGCGCCGACAGGGTGGAGGCCTGGGTCGTGCTGGGCGTGTGGATGCTCACCGTGTTCGTCGGGGTGCTGGCCGGTACGGCGGTGAGCCGGTCCGTCGAGGAGGGGCTGGCCCGCGAGCGCGTCGAGTGGCGCCCCCTCGTGGCCCGGCTCACCGAACGGGCTCCCGGGACGGCCTCCGAGAACGGCAGCGTCTCGCGTGCCGAGCACGTGTGGGCGCAGGCACGGTGGACCGCCGCGGACGGTTCCTCGCACTCCGGTCAGGTACGGGTCCTGGCGGGCAGCCAGGCCGGTTCGCCGATCACCGTGTGGACGGACCGCGAGGGCCGCCAGGTGACCCGCCCGGTCACCGAGTCCCAGGCCCGCGTGCGCGCCTGGCTGATCGGGGGCGTAGCGGGCGTCTTCGCGGCGACCGCACCACTCGCTGCCGGCCGCGCGGTACGCCGCCGCCTGGAACGCCGCCGCATGGACCAGTGGGACGCCGAGTGGTCCCGCTTCGGCCCGCTGTGGGGGCGCACGATGGGGTGACCGGGCGGGGCTGGTTCCATCCCTGTGGGGGTGGTTGGTTCTGGTCCGGTGGGGCGGTGCTGGTTCCGTCTCGGTGGGCGTGGCTGGTCCCGGTCCGGCTGGGCAGGGCCGTCTCATCCCGGTGAGGGTGGCCGGTCACAGTTCGACGATTGCGGCCGGTCACAGTCCGACAAGCGCGGCCATCCCGGCCCAGCAGGGCAGGCCGGTTTCACCCCGACGGCGGCGGGCCCGTCCCATCCCGACGGCCTGACCTGCCCCCCTCCCGGCCCAGTGCCTCCCGGCACACCCGCAACAACCCTTCGTCCTCATGGATGTCGTGCCTGTCGCAGCCGCCGGAGTCGGCCCGATGCCGGCGCGGGGACGTGAGCTCCGCTCCCAGCAGGTCGTGCAGGGGCGCTCCAGTGGGACCCAGCGCTGCCACGCACCCGGCGATCGTCGTGCGGGTGCGCGGGTGCTCCGCCCATGCGGAGCGGAGGACGGGAAGGACCTGCTCCTGTACAGGCTCTCCGGTGATCCGCCATACCGCGCATGCCGCCGGGGTCCGTTCCGACGCCTCGCCGGAGCCGGTCATCCGGCGCAGCGCGGGCAGGGCCGTACGGGCTGCCGGCCCCAGTCGCCCGAGGACGTCGGCGGCCGCCGCGGACCGATACCGGCCGCTTGCGGGATCGGTCAACTGCCGGAGCAGTACGGGCACGACGGCTTCCGCCTGGCCCGTGACCGACCACAGCGCGCCGGCGGCCGCGACGGCGCAGTCGGTCTCCAGCAGCCCGCGCAGATCCGGTATCGCCTCGCGCGCGGCGCTGCCGAACGCCCCGAGGGCACGGACCGCCGCCCCCGTGACGGCATCGCGCTGCCGCAGCCCGTCCGGCATGCCACGCAGCAGGCGCAGCACCGACGGCAGGGACTCGGTGTCGCCCAGTGCCGTGAGCGCCGACAGGAGGGGAACGGCCCGCTCATGCGTGTCGGGGCCGTCGAGCGGCACACGGGCGAGGTGTCTCCGCAGGGCGGGGGCGAGCGGCACGGCAGCGCGGCCCAGGTGGGGTGTCACCAGCCCCAGGTCGTGCGGTACGACCGGGCCTGCCAGTACCTCGGCCAGCACCGGCGTGGCCCGCGCGTCCCCGGCCCTGGCCAGCGCCTTGAGCGGGCCGCCCAGCGTCGGCGCCCCCCGCTCCCCGTGACGTACGCGCAGCTCGGGACGGCAGGTCACCAGGGCGTGGAGATGGTCCGCTGCGGGCCGGGCCAGTTCGAAGAGCTCCACCAGGACGGCGACCGCCGCGTCGTGCAACCGGCCCTCCCCGGCGCCCAGTTGGGCACCTATGAGGGCGACCGCCTCCGCCCCGCCGGTACGCCACTCGCGGAACAGCCCGGCCGACATCAACACGGCGTTGCACCGGTCGAGGGCGTCCGGACTGGTCAACTGCCCGCACAGCAGGGCGACCCGGTCGGCCACCCGGCCGCCGAGCGCGCAGTGCAGGGTCCGCAGCAGCCGGGAGCCCTCCTCGTCCGAGGGACGCAGGCGCCGCAGCCGCCCGGCGAGCGTGTCCGCACCGGGACTGTCCTGCTCGGGTCTGCCGCAGACGCGCTGCCCGGACCTGTCCCGGAGCAGCCGGACCACGGTCGGTACGAGATCCTCGGGAAGCAGCTCCGGGGCGCACCGCGCCAGCTGGCCGAGCGCGGCCAGCCGCAGCCCCGGTCCGTAAGGCGGCCTGCTCAGCGTCGCCAGCAGGTCCACCGCCTCGGCGGCGTGGGCGTCACCGGCCGACAGGTGCCGCCGTGCGAACAGGCCGAGGCCCTCGGTCAGGGCGAGCAGGACACGGTCGTCCCGCTCCACGGTGATCCGCTCCCGTAACAGGGCGAGCACACCCGCGGGCCGGTCGAGGAACCGCACGAGCGCCCCCGGAGCCGCCCGGCGGACTCCGGCGTCCGCGTCCCCCGCCAGCCGGATGAAGACATCCGCACCCGCGCGCAGCATGGCACGGGCCCTCACGGCGAGATCGCCGGATCCGCCCCGGTCCCCGTCGGCTCCGCCCTCATCCCCGGCGAGTCCGCCCCCCTTCCCGTCAGACCCACCGATGCTGACGAGGAGCTCCACGACCCCCGCCCGGTCGCGCACCTCCTCGCGGACGGCGAGCGCGAGGAGAAACGGAACACAGGCGAGCGTCGAGTCGTACACGCCTCCCTGGTGGTGCACGGCGCCGTACATCCGGTCGAGCGCGGTCTCCCGCTCGGCCGGGTCGGCGGAGGCCAGTCCCCGGAGCAGTCCGGGCACGTCCTCCGCGCTGCCGTAGGCATGCCGCAGCGAGGCCCAGTCGACCTCGTCGATCCCCCTGAACACGTTGTCCTCCCCAGGCGAAGTGCCAACTGACGGGGAGTCTGCACCACGGCACTGACAACGAAGCGGAATCGGGAGGTGACTGTCCGCGAACCATGTGCCCGTTGGCCGACAGTCACTCGGTGGCCGCCGGGGAGGGCCGCTCAGTTTCCGCCGGGCAGCGCGCGTCCCACGATCGCGTCGAGGTCCGCACCCTCCGGCAGCGTCCCGAACGCGTACCCCCAGTCGCCCGCGAGCCGGGTCGCGCAGAACGCGTCGGCGACGGCCGGCGGGGCGTACCGGACGAGGAGGCAGGCCTGGAGCGTCAGGGCCATCAGCTCCACGAGGCGGCGGGCCGTCGTCTGCGACGCCCCGGACAGCTGGTTCCTGAGCCGTGTCACGGCCGCGTCCAGCCGGGCGTCCGCCCCCTGGGCGAGGGCGAGCTCGCCGAACAGGGCCTCGGCGGTGGACGGTTCGCGGGTCAGCGCCCGCAGCACGTCGAGGGCGTTGACGTTCCCCGAGCCCTCCCAGATCGACAGCAGGGGAGCCTCGCGGTAGTGCCGGGGCATGCCCGAGTCCTCGACGTAGCCGTTGCCGCCGAGGCACTCCAGGGCCTCCGCGGTGAAGGCCGGACCCCGCTTGGTCACCCAGTACTTGCCGACGGCGGTGGCGATCCGGCGGAACGCGGTCTCCCGGGCGTCCCCGCGGACCGACCGGTCGGCCGCCCCGGCCAGCCGCAGGGTGAGCGTCGTGGCGGCCTCGGACTCCAGCGCCAGATCGGCCAGAACGTTGCGCATCAGCGGCTGGTCCACCAGCCGTGCGCCGAACGCGCTGCGGTGCCGCGCGTGGTGCCCCGCCTCGACGAGGGACTTGCGCATCAGCGCGGCCGACATCATCACGCAGTCCAGCCGCGTGCAGTTGACCATCTCGATGATGGTCTTGACGCCCTGCCCCTCGGGCCCGACCAGCCAGGCGACGGTCCCGTCGAACTCGGGCTCGCAGGAGGCGTTGGAGCGGTTGCCCAGCTTGTCCTTCAGCCGCTGGATGCGGAAGGTGTTGCGGGTGCCGTCGGGCAGCACGCGCGGGACCAGGAAGCACGACAGGCCGCCCGGGGCCTGCGCCAGCACCAGGAAGACGTCGCACATCGGCGCCGAGGTGAACCACTTGTGCCCGCGCAGGGTGTACACCCCGGGTTCGGACGTGGGCGTGGCCGTCGTGGTGTTCGTCCGGACGTCGGAGCCGCCCTGCTTCTCGGTCATCCCCATGCCCGCCAGCAGCCCGCGCTTGTCCGTGGGCACCCGGAGCCCGGGCTCGTACTCCCGGCTCGTCAGCAGCGGCTCGTAGACCTTCGCCAGCTCCGGCTGCCTGCGCAGCGCGGGGACGGCCGCGTACGTCATCGAGGTCGGGCAGCCGTGCCCGGCCTCCGTGTGCCCCCACACCAACCCGCCCGCGGTCCGGGCGACATGGGCGCCGGGCCGGTCGTCCGCCCAGGGCGACGCGGCCAGTCCCTCGGCGATCGCGGTGCGCATCAGATGGTGCCAGCCCGGGTGGAACTCGACCTCGTCGACGCGGTTGCCGTACCGGTCGTGCGTACGCAGCTCCGGCTCGTGGCGGTTGGCCAGGTCGGCCCACTCCTGCGCCTGGGCGCTGCCGGCCTGCCTGCCGAGCCGCCGCAGGTCCTCCTCGGCCCACCCGGCGCCCTCCCGCCGCAGGCCCTCCAGCAGGGCCGGATCGTCGGAGGCGTCGTACGGGGTGAGCGGCGGGGCCTGGTTGGTGACGTCGTGCGTGGCGGGTCCGCCGTGCGCCTGCTGTTCGCCGAGTGCCGAGACCATACGTCGAGTGTTGCACTCTTCATGCGACCGCAGCAATCCTGCAACATGGAATTCCGCCGCGTACAGTACGTGACCATGCCGATGAACGTCCCGGCGCGGCCCGGCGCGCTCGATCTGCGGCCGCTGTCCGCGCGGTCGGTCGTGCTGAGCCTGCTGCTCGGAACGCATCCCCCGGAGCTGCCGGGCAGGGAGCTCGTGCGGCTCGTGGAGGGTTTCGGCGTCGGCGGCTCCACGCTGCGGGCGGCGCTCAGCCGGATGGTGGCCGCCGGTGATCTGGGGCGCACGGACACCGGCTACCGCCTCAGCGACCGGCTGGTGGAACGCCAGCGCCGCCAGGACGACGCCGTGCACCCGCGCACGCGCGCGTGGGACGGCGACTGGGAGATGGTCGTGATCACCGCGACGGGACGCGGCCCCGCCGAACGTGCCGACCTGCGCGCCCGGCTGACCGCCCTCAGGCTCGCCGAACTCCGCGAGGGCGTCTGGCTCCGCCCCGCCAACCTGGCCCGCGCCCTCCCCGGCGACCTGGACGGGGTGGCCCAGCACTACACGGCCCGCCCCGACCGGCCCGCCCGCGACCTGGCCCGGAGCCTGTGGCCGCTGGACGCCTGGTCCGCCACGGCCCGCGCGCTGCTCGCCCACATCGCCGGGGCATCCCGTCCGGCCGACCGCCTGACCGCCTTCGCCGCCGTCGTGCGGCACCTGCCGGCCGACCCCGTCCTGCCGCCCGGACTGCTGCCCGCCGACTGGCCGGGAGCCGAGCTGCGCGCCGCCTATACCGACTACCAGCGGGAGCTGATCGGCGAGGTGCGTGCGCGGGTGCGGGGCGTATGACGCGGACGGGCGGGGGGGGGGCCCCCCCCCCCCCCCCCGCCCCCCCGGGGGGGGGGGGGGGGGGGGGGGGGGGGTTTTGGCGGGGCCCGGCGGGGCCCCCCCCCCCCCGCCCCCCCCCCCACGGCCGTCTTCACCGTGGGGGGACTGTCTGAGGGACTACCTGTAGGTGATGTCCGAGGCGGAGTAGAGGCAGTTCTTGCTGTCGGGTCCCGACCCGACGGCGGTGTTGTTGTTGTACTTCTGGCAGGGGACGACCTTGCGGCCGGCGTCGTTGCGGATCGTGATGCCGCGCAGCGTCGCCACGTCGTTGCGGTTGACGTTGATGCCGACCAGACGCGCCGTGGAGCCCGTCCCGGTCACGTCGATGGTGTTCAGGTTCACCTTCCGCGTGTACTGCGTGGAGCAGTCGCCGCAGGAGCGGTAGAGCGTCTTGAACTCCTGCACCGCGAAGTTGGAGATGTTCAGCGTGCCGCCGCCGTTGTGCTGGAAGACCTTGTCCGCCGCCTTCTTGGCGCCGCCACCGATCACGTGGTAGGTGGCGCCGGTGCCGCCGCGGAAGGTGGCGGCGTCCTCGCCGACGTCCTCCCACCAGACGTTCTGGAGCGTGCAGCTGCCCTCGCAGTGGATGCCGTCGGCCGCGGGGGCGCCGAGGATGACGTTCTTCAGCACCGCGCCGTTCGCGAGCTTGAAGATCGGGTCCTGGCCCTCCTCCTGGCCGTCACCGGCCAGGTTTCCGGTGCCGTAGAACCGCTTCATCCCGTAGTCCTTGGTGCCGGACACGGAGATGGTCGAGGACGTTCCCTGGCTGCCGTTGGGGGTCGGCCAGGTGGCGGCACTCGCCGTCGGCGCATTGGTCGTCATGATCATGCCAACCGACAGGCCGAGGGTGGCCAGCGCGCCGGTCAGCGCGCGCCTGCGGGCGCGCGGGCGTGTCGCAGAAGTCATGTGCCGATTCCTTCTGTCGTCTGAGCGTGTGAGGGGTGTCCGAGCGGACGGGGTGTCAGAGCTTTCCGGCGCCCGCACCCGACGTCACCGAGGCGACGACGGACGAGGCCGGCTCCGCCGTGTAGCCGTACGGCGGGCTGGTGAAGGTGCCGACCCGCGAGACCTCGGTAGCGGCTCCACCGAGGTCGTTGCCGCGCAGGTTGGCGTATCCGTCGACGTCGCTGCTGCGGTTCGTGGTGACCGCGACCTTCGTCGAGCGGAAGACGTTGTTCTCGACCAGCATCTGGGCGCCCATGCGCGAGTGGCAGGCGGTGTCGGCGCCCTGGACGTAGTTGTTGTAGAAGTGCCCGGTGCCGAAGCGCAGGCTGGGGATGCGCGAGTACACGTTGGCGAAGTGGTTGTGGTGGTACGTCACCTTCAGCCGGCCGGTGTCCTCGCTCGCGTTGTTGTCGCTGTGGCCGACGAGCGAGCCCTTGAAGTGGTTCTTGAAGGTGTTCCAGGACACCGTGACGTTGTCCGCGCCGTGGTTGACGTCCAGCAGCCCGTCGTAGTGGTCCTTGTCGTGATCGCGGTCGGCCGAGAAGGAGTTGTGGTCGATCCAGACCTTGCTGGACGCCTCGACGGTGATGCCGTCGGCGGGCGCCACCGGCTTGCTGATGTTGAGGTTGCGGATGACGACGTTGGAGACCTTCTTCAGCCTGAGTCCGCCGCCGGTGAACCCGGACGCGGAACCCACGCCCAGGACGGTCGTGTTGGACCCGATGTCGACCTGACCGCTCAGCGAGATCAGGCCGTTGACCCGGACGACCTTGGCCGAGTTGCCGGTCACGGCCGACTTGAAGGCACTCAGTGTGGAGACGGTGACCGCCGAGGCGCTGCCGCCGCCGGTCGTCCCCGCGCCGAACCCGACCGGTGAGTTCTCGGCGGCCCCGGCCGGCTGGGGAACGGCCAGGACCGTCACGGTCGCCAGTGCGGATGCGGCGGCGAGCGCCAGGGTGGATCTGCGGACACGTGTACGTGGGGGATGAGTACGCATGTGGGGTGCGTCCCTTCGTGGTGCCTTCATGGTGCCAGATCGGTCATGTACATGAATGACGTTCGCCATGTTGTTCACCGCGTGCGCTGCGTGCGACCGGTCCGGAGGTCCTGTCATGCCCTGGGGGTGCACTTCCCCGGGCCTGGCAGGTCTCGGCGGGCGCCCTGGCGGAGGCGCTTGCGGGTCACACTGCTGAACGGAACGTAGGGGGCAAGCGCTTTCTAGTCAACGCTTCGCGCAGAACACATTCGGCCGGACCTGGTCGGGGCGCCGGCGCTGCGGGGAGGTAGCGTGGGAGCGCTTCCATGAAAGCCATGTGCATGTCACCATGCCGATCGGGCGCTTCCCTTCAGGAGAGGGCGGGTCGATGAGGACTCCGCGCATGCGTACGTTCGTCGGCGGGCTCGTGTTCACGCTGCCGGCCGTCGGTGGCCTGACCCTGGCGCCGGGACCGGCGCCCGCGGGCACGCCGCAGCCGGGCCGCGAGGGCTCCCTGCCGGGGTCGTTCACAAGGTCTTCGAGCGGTCCGCTGATCAGTCCGAAACCGGACGCCGGCCACCCGATCCTCTCGGTCAAGGACCCCAAGGTGTTCCGGTACCAGGACCGCTGGCACGTCTACTTCACGACCGCCGACACCGCCGGGCGCTGGAGCCTCGGGTACACGAGCTTCGCCCGGTGGTCCGAGGCCGCCTCGGCTCCCCAGACGTTCCCCGACGCCAACCCGAACATCGGCAACCGGTACGCGGCGGCACCCCAGGTCTTCTACCTCGCGCCCCAGCAGGCCCGGTACATGGTCCACCAGACCGGACCGCCGTCCTACTCCACGGCCAAGGACCCCTCGGCCCCGATCAGTTGGAGCGCGCCGCGGGACTTCTTCGGCAGTGAGCCGCCCATCGTGACCGAGAACAAGGGCGACGGAGCCTGGCTGGACTTCTGGACGATCTGCGACCGGACCGACTGCTACCTGTTCTTCTCGGACGGCAACGGTCACCAGTACCGCTCGCGCACCACCCTCGCCGAGTTCCCGAACGGTTTCGGCGACACCGCCATCGTGCTGTCCGCACCCCATCGCTTCGACCTCTTCGAGGCGGGCAACGTCTACCGGCTCGGCGACGGCGACGGCTACCTCATGCTCGTCGAGGCGCTCGCGACCGGATCCGACTGGCGGCGCTACTTCCGGGCCTGGACCGCCGACAGCCTGGGCGGCACGTGGAAACCGCCGGCCGACACCGAGGCCAACCCCTTCGCCCGCTCGTCCAACGTCGCCTCCATCGCTCCGTGCCGCCTCCGGTTCCTCTGCCAGGGGATGGACCCGGCCTCCAGCGGCGAGTACCACCGGCTGCCCTGGCGGCCGGCCCTGCTGACCCAGACGAACTCCACCTGCTGAACCGTCGTACGACGTCCTGCGAGCCGCGCCTCACCACCGAAGGGACCCGGACGTGCCTGCCACCCTCCACTCCACGACGAGGAGACCGCTGCGGTCGATGCCCGCCGCACTCCTCGCCACGCTCCTCGCCGCGCTGCTGGCGTTGCTCGCGGCCTCGGTGCTCAGCGCACCCGCGGCCGCCGCTCACGACAGCGCCCGTGAATCGGCCCGTGATTCCGCCCGTGAGGAGGCCGTACCCACCGCGACCCTCACCGAGGTCACGAACTTCGGTACGAACCCCAGCAACCTGCGGATGTACCTGTACGTGCCGGAGAACGTCACGCCGAACCCGGCGGTCGTGGTCGCCGTGCACTGGTGCACCGGCTCGGGCCCGGACATGTACAACGGCACCGAGTACGACACCCTGGCCGACCGGTACGGGTTCATCGTGCTCTACCCGTCCGTCACACGCAGCAGCAAGTGCTTCGACGTCTCCTCGCCCCAGGCCCTGCGCCGCGGCGGCGGCAGCGACCCGGTCGGCATCAAGTCGATGATCGACTGGGTGACCCGCACCTACGACGCCGACACCGGCCGGGTGTTCGCCACCGGCATCTCCTCCGGCGCGATGATGACGAACGTCCTGCTCGGCGACTACCCCGACGTGTTCGCGGCGGGCGCCGCCTTCTCCGGCGTGCCGTTCGCCTGCTTCGCCACCACCGACGGCTCCGAGTGGAACAGCAACTGCTCGGGCGGCACGGTCACCCACACCCCGAAGGAATGGGGCGACCTGGTCCGCAACGCCTACCCCGGCTACAGCGGACCCCGTCCGCGGATGCAGATCTGGCACGGCACCGAGGACGACGCCCTGCGCTACCCCAACTTCGGGGAACAGATCAAACAGTGGACGAACGTGCAGGGCGTGAGCCAGACGCCGGCCGCCACCGACACACCCCAGTCCGGCTGGACCCGCACCCGATACGGCGGCACGGGTGACCAGGCGCCCGTGGAGGCCGTCAGTCTCCAGGGCGTCGGCCACAACCTGTACGCCCACGGCATGGCATCCCGTGTGCTCACCTTCTTCGGCCTCGACAAGTCGGGCCCGGCACCCCAGCCCCAGCCCGGCGCCTGCAGGGTGACGGCCGCCGTGAACGCCTGGAACACCGGCCTGACCGCCTCCGTGACCATCACCAACACCGGCACGACGACGGTCAACGGCTGGAAACTCGGCTTCACGCTCCCCGCCGGGCAGACGGTCACGGGCGGCTGGGGCGCCACGTACACACCCTCGTCCGGGTCGGTGACCGCGACCAACGTGTCCTACAACGGCACCATCGCGCCGGGCGCGAGCGTGAGCATCGGCTATCAGGCCGGTCACGGCGGCAACAGCGCCGCTCCGGCCGCGTTCACGCTCAACGGGACGGCGTGCGCGACCGGTTGACGTGGGCGGTGTGCCTCGGGGCGCGGGTGCCGGCTCAGACCGACCGGTGGTACTGGTCCGGCACCCGCACCTCACCGCCGAGTTCCCGCGCCGCCTGCCGGGCCCACGAAGGGTTGCGCAGCAGCTCACGGCCCAGCAGCACCGCGTCGGCCTCGCCATTGGCCAGGATCTTCTCGGCCTGCTCGACATCGGTGATCAGCCCCACCGCGGCGACGGGCAGCGTCGTCTCCTGCTTCACCCGGGCGGCGAAGGGCACCTGGTAGCCGGGGCCCGTGGGGATGCGGACGCCCGAGGCGTTGCCACCGGTGGAGATGTCCAGCAGGTCGACGCCGTGGGCCCGCAGGTCGGCGGCGAAGCGGACGGTGTCGTCCGCGGTCCAGCCGCCCTCGTCGAGCCAATCGGTCGCCGAGACGCGGAAGAACAGCGGCTTGTCCTCGGGCCACACCTCCCGTACGGCGTCGACGACTTCGAGCGCGAAGCGGGTGCGGTTCTCATACGAGCCGCCGTAGGCGTCTGTGCGGTGGTTGGAGTGCGGGGAGAGGAACTCGTTGATCAGGTAGCCGTGGGCGCCGTGGATCTCGGCGATCTCGAAACCGGCGGCGAGCGCGCGACGGGCGGCGGCCGCGAACTGCCCGACGATCTCCTTGATCTGGCCGACGGTCAGCTCGGCCGGAACCGGGTGCCGGTCGTCGAAGGCGATCGGGCTCGGCGCCACGGAATCCCACCCGTACGCCTCCGGGCCGACCGGGGCGCCGCCCTTCCAGGTGCGGTCCGTCGAAGCCTTGCGGCCGGCGTGGGCGATCTGGATCGCGGGAATCGTGCCCTGCGAGACGAGGAAGCGGGTGATGCGGCGGAACGCATCGACCTGCGTGTCGTTCCAGAGGCCGAGGTCGTACGGCGAGATGCGCCCCTCCGGGGAGACCGCGGTGGCCTCGACGACGATCAGGCCCGTCCCGCCGGTGGCGCGGGCGGCGTAGTGCGCGAAGTGCCAGTCGTTGGGGACGCCGGTCTCCGGGCCCTGCGGTGCGGCCGAGTACTGGCACATGGGGGGCATCCACACGCGGTTCGGGATCGTCACATCGCGCAGGGTGTAGGGCTCGAAGAGCGCGGTCACGGCGGACTCCATTCGTCACGGGGCCGATGTCGACTCGTACGATAGGCATCGTAGTACGGCGGATGTCAAACTACGAGGTCTCTCGTACTATGGGATCCCCGAAGGAAGTGGAGCCGCCGTGACCTCTCCCGCCGTCAGCAGCCGCGACCTGCCGCATCCCGTGCGTGACGAGATCCGGCTGGAGGGTGTGCTGCATGCCCTCTCCGACCCGATGCGGCTGCGGATCGTGCGGGAGCTTGCCGCGGTCAGCGGGGAGTTGTCCTGTTCGCACTTCGATCTGCCGGTCACGAAGTCCACGACCACGCATCACTTCCGGGTGTTGCGGGAGAGTGGGGTGATTCGGCAGGTGTACCGGGGGACGGCCAAGATGAACGGGCTGCGGCGGGACGATCTGGACGAGCTGTTCCCGGGGCTTATGGATGCCCTGCTCGATGCCGCGGGTCGGCAGGTCGGGCGGCTCGGAGGCTGATCGACCGTGGTCCGGTACGGGTCCTAGGGTCTGTCGTTTGGATCAGGTCGCAGGGAAGCGACTGTTCTGCTCGGTGCCGGCGAGCGGGGTCTGGTGCGTGCCTCTGCAAGGCGGAGG